>SYBY01000390.1 GCA_005788585.1 Actinomycetota bacterium
GCGCAAGTGCCACCCGCTGGCGCTCGCCGCCCGACAGCTCGCGCACCGGCGCTTCGGCGCGCGCGGCCAGCCCGAAGCGGTCGAGCAGCTCCAGCGCGCGGGCCCGGCGGGCGCGACGCGGGAGCGAGCGCAGCGGATACGCCACGTTGCGCCACGCGTTGAGGTGCCCGAACAGCGCGTGCTCTTGGAAGACGTAGCCGCAGCGCCGCTCCTCGGGCGTGACGAACGTCCCCGCCGCGCCGTCGAGCCAGACGTCCTCGCCGACCGCGACCCGCCCGCCGGCGGGCCGCGTCAGCCCGGCGATGATCCGCAGCAGCGTCGTCGTGCCCGCGCCCGAAGGGCCCGCGAGCGCCAGTGTCTCCCCCGCCCCCACCTCGAGCGCGGCATCGACGATCTCGGTGCGCGCCTCAACGGACAGCATCGGCGCCCCGCACGAACTTGACCGACAGCAGCAGCGCCGCCGACACGATCACGAGCACCGCCGACAGCGCGAGCGCCGCGTCGAAGTCGGTGGCGAAGTCGTCGTAGATCGCGAGCGGCACCGTCTGCGTGACGCCCTGCAGCGAGCCCGCGAACATGAGCGTCGCGCCGAACTCCCCGAGTGCCCGGCCCAGCGCCAGCGCCCCGCCCGCCGCCAGGCCCGGCAGCGACGCCGGCACGACCACCCGGGCGAACGCGGCGGCCTCGGAGCTGCCGAGCGTGCGCGCCGCATCGACCTGCGTGCCGTCCACCGCGGCGAACGCCGCCTGCGCCTGGCGCAGGTAGAACGGCGCGGCGACGAACGTCAGCGCGACGACCACCCCCGCCGTGCTGAGCGCGAGCTGGAGACCCGCGTCCTCGACGTACCGGCCGAGCAGCCCGGACGGGCCCACCGCGGCCAGCAGGGCGATGCCCGCGACCGCGGGCGGCAGCACGAGCGGCAGCTCGATGAGCGTGATGACGACCGAGCGGCCGCGGAACCGGCGGGTCGCCATCAGGTACGCCGCGGGGGTGCCGAACCCCACGATGAGCACCATCGCCGCCGCGGTCGTGCGGGCCGAGAGCCAGAGGGCCTCGCGTGCCTGCTCCTCCCCCAGCTTGCGGACGATCTCCGCCGGCGTCGTCTCCAGGAAGATCGCGAGGACGGGCACCGTGAGGAACACCAGCGCCGACGCGAGCGCGAGGACGAGCAGCGGGCCGAACCACACGCGCGAGCGGATCACGGCGGCGGACCGAACCCGCGGGCGCGCAGCGCGCCGGCGCACGCACCGGTGGTCAGATCCTCGACGAAGTCCTCGGCCTGCCCGCGGCGCTCGCTCGCGGCCACCACCCCCGCGCCGTAGGCGACGTCCGGCTCGAGTTCCTCATCGATGGCGACCGCGCGCAGCCGGCCGCGCGCGGCCTCGACGTCGGTCGCGTACACGACGCCCGCGTCGACCGCCCCCTGCGTGAGCTTGCCCACGACCCCCTTCACGTCGGGCTCCTCGCTGCGGACGTTCGCCAGGATCGCGCGCTCCTGCGCTGCGGGCAGGCGGGCCAGCACCTCGCGGGTGTACTCGCCCACCGGCACGCCCTCGGCGCCGACGGCGACGTCGACACCCGGCCGGGCGAGATCGGTCAGCGCGCGCACGCCGGAGTCAGCCGGGACGGCGACCACCAGCGCAGTCGTCGCGACGACCACGGGCTCGTCCAGCAGGCCGCCGGCGGCGAGCGCCTCGGGCAGCGCGGTGTTCGCGGCGACGAACACGTCGACCGGCAGCCCCTGACGCACCTGCGCCGCGAGCTCGTCCGAGCCGGCGAAGCTCGCGCGGACGCCGGGCGCGCAGGCGCGGATCGCCTCCTGGACCGAGCTGGCCGCGGCCACCGTCAGGTCCGCGGCGTCGTCGTCTTCCCCGCCGCAGCCCACGAGGAGCAACGCGAGCGTCACACCTATGCACCACCTAGGCACCATGCCCGGCGCAGCGTATAGGCTCGCGCCCGATGGAGCACCTCGTCCGCATCGGCGCCGTGGCGACCGCGCTGGGCGTCAGCGTCGACACGCTGCGCCGCTGGGAGCGCCAGGGCCGCATCACCTTCGAGCGCCGCGGCGGCGACCGCTACCTCCCGGGCGCCGAGCTCGCCCGACTGCTGCGCGAGCGCACGGCGACCGGGTCATCGAGTGCGCGCAATCGCCTCGACGGCGTCGTCGTCGACGTGAAGGTCGACGGCGTGATGGCGCAGGTCGACCTGGCGTGCGGCGAATTCCGCATCGTCTCGCTCATGTCCCGCGAGGCCGTCGAGGAGCTCGGCCTGCGGCCCGGGGCCCCGGCCCGCGCGGTGGTCAAGGCGACCACGGTGATCGTCGAGTCGACCTAGTGGACAAATTGGTTCACTGACCTCCGACCGCCTGTCCATAGGCGCTCTCCCGCCTGGCGGTCAGGCTGCAGGGCATGTGCGGTATCGCAGCAGTCTGGTACGCCGATCCGGCGGGCGGGCCCCTCGGGGCGGACCTGTCGCGGATGCTCGGGCGCCTCGCCCACCGCGGCCATGATGGCAGTGGCGTGGGCCTCGCGTCACCCGAGGGACTCGTCGAGGTGCACAAGACCGCCGAGGGCCCCGCCGAGCTCGCCGCCGAGCACGCGCTCGAGACCCGCACCGGCAGCCACGGCGTCGGCCACGTGCGGATGGCGACCGAGACGGCCGTCGACGCCGCACGCGCCCACCCGTTCACCGCGCCCGGCCACCCGGAGGTCTGCGTCGTGCACAACGGGCACGTCACGAACGCCGAGCAGCTCCGGTTCGCCCTGGAGCGCCGCGGCGTGCACTTCAGCACCGACAACGACTCCGAGGTCATCGCCGCGTACATCGACGCCGGCCTGAGCGACGGCCATCCGCTCGAGGACATCCTCCGACGCTCGATCGACGAGCTCGACGGCACGTTCTCCTACGTCGTGATGACGCCTGAGGCCCTGGGCGTCGCCCGCGACCGCTTCGCCGCGAAGTCGCTCATGGTCGCCGAGACCGACGACTGGACCGCCATCTGCTCCGAGGGCCGCGGCCTGCCCGGGACCGGCTGGCGGCGCCGCGAGGTCGGCGCCGGGGAGGTCCGGACATGGCGACGGTGACCGAGCGCGAGATCGACTGCGCCGACCTGCAGACGCGTGAGGTCAACACGCTCCTGCGCGGCCTCGCCGACGGCGACCAGGTCCGCCTGACGAACCTCGACGCGCGCCACAACATCGCGGTCGGCCTGCACTGCCGGGCGCAGATCACCATCGAGGGGGACGCCGGGTACTACGCGGCCGGGCTCTGCGACGGCCCGGACGTCGTCGTCACCGGCCACGCCGGCAACGGCGCGGCCGAGAACCTGCAGTCGGGCAGCCTGACCGTCGCGGGGGACGTCGGGGCGGGCCTGGCTGCCACGATGCGTGGGGGGCGCGCCGTGGTCGCCGGGTCCACCGGCGCCCGCGCGGGCGTGTTGATGAAGGGCGGCGACGTGCTCGTCGGCGGGTCGGTCGGCGCGTTCAGCTGCTTCATGATGCAACGCGGGCGCATGGTGATCTGCGGCGACGCCGGAGAGCACCTCGGCGACTCGCTCTACGAGGGAAAGATCTACGTCGGGGGCGAGATCGCGAGCCTCGGCGCCGACGCGCAGGCCGCGCCGGCGACCGCGGAGGAGGAGGCCGAGCTGCGCGCGCACTGCGAGGCGCACGGCATCGCGCCACCGGCGTCCTTCACCGCGGTGACCTCGATGCGGACGCTCTACAGCTTCGATGCCGGCGCCTGGAAGAGCGGAGACTGACGTGAGCAGCACCAACGGCACCATCCAGAGCGCAGCCCTCGCGCTCGAGGACCCCACGCTCGGCACGCAGCCCAACCCGCTGTTCAGCCCGGCGGTGATCGCCGACATCCAGGAGAAGGCGCACCTCGGGCGCTACCGCCTGCGCGGCTTCGGGGCCCGGCGTCAGCTGCCGAGCCTCGACGACCTCACCGTCATCCCCGCCGGCCTGTCGCGCATGGCGCTGGAGGGCTACCGCGAGCACTGCTCGGCCAAGACGGTCATCGGCACCCGGGCCGAGAAGCCGCTCACGCTCGACATCCCGATCGGCATCGCCGGGATGAGCTACGGCGCGCTGAGCGCCACGGCGAAGACCGCGCTGGGGCTCGGCGCCACCGCCGTCGGCACCTTCACCACGACGGGTGACGGCGGCATGCTGGACGCCGAGCGCGAGGCGTCGGAGCAGCTCGTCTACCAGTGCCTGCCCAGCCGGTACGGGTTCACGGTGCAGGACCTCCAGCGAGCCGACGCGGTCGAGATCGTCGTCGGTCAGGGCGCCAAGCCGGGGACCGGGGGCCTGCTCCTGGGCGCCAAGGTCTCCGGCGAGGTCGCCGAGGCGCGGTCGCTGCCCGAGGGCGTCGACCAGCGCTCGCCCGTCCGCCACCCCGACTGGCTGGGACCCGACGACCTCGTCATCAAGATCGAGGAGCTGCGCGAGGCCACGCAGGGGCGGATCCCGATCATGGTCAAGCTCGGCGCCGCGCGGGTCGTCGACGACGTGCGGCTCGCGGTGAAGGCCGGCGCCGACGCCGTGGTGCTCGACGGCATGGAGGGCGGCACCGCCGCATCCCCGGAGATGCTCATGGACCACACCGGCATCCCGACCATGGCCGCCGTCGTCGAGGCGCGCCGGGCGCTCGACTCGATGGGCGAGGTCAGCGAGGGCGTCCAGCTCGTCGTCAGCGGCGGCATCCGCCACGGCGTCGACGTCGCCAAGCTCCTGGCCCTCGGCGCGGACGCCGTCACGATCGGCACCGCCGCGCTCATCGCGCTGAACTGCAACAAGCCCGTCTTCGCCGAGGACTACGCCGCGCTGGGCACGGCGCCCGGCGCATGCCACCACTGCCACACCGGGCGCTGCCCCGTCGGCATCGCCACGCAGGATCCCGAGCTCGAGGCCCGGCTGGACCTCGAGCAGGCCGCGCTGCGCACCAGGCACCTGCTCCAGGCCCTGACCATGGAGGTCCAGATGCTCGCGCGCGCGTGCGGGAAGTCATCCGTCCACCACCTCTCCCCCGAGGACCTGCGGGCGCTCAGCCCAGCCGCGTCGGCCATGACCGGCATCCCGCTCGCCGGTACCGCGATCCCCACGTAGGAGCCCTGATGGCGACCATCGAGCCCGAGACCCAGCAGCCGATCCCCGACCTCCCGGAGAGCGTCGAGTTCGTCGCCGTCCAGTGGATCGACGTCCACGGTTCCCCGAAGGCGAAGCTCGTCCCGCGCGCCGCCGTGCCCGGTCTCGTGGAGCCCGGCGGTGGTGCGGGCTTCGCCGCCTTCGCCAACCACGGGTTCGCGCGCGGCCCGGAGCATCCCGAGTTCCTCGCCGTGCCGGACATGAGCACGCTCGTCACGCTGCCGCACCGTCCCGAGATCGCCGTCGCGATGTCGACCGTCATGGACGGCGACGAGGTCGCGACGTGCGACGCGCGCTCCATCCTCAAGCGCGTGCAGCTTGAGGCCGCCGGCGAAGGCCTGCTGCCCATCGTCGGCATGGAGCCCGAGTTCTTCCTGCTGCGCCGCACCGAGTCCGGTGACCTCGCCCCGTACGACGTCGACGACGGCCTGGACAAGCCCTGCTACGACCTCGGCGCGCTGCTGCGCGGCTCGCACGTCCTGCGCGACATCGTGTCGACCATGCAGGCGCTGGACTGGCAGGTCTCGGCCGTCGACCACGAGGACGGCAACGGCCAGTACGAGATCAACTTCACCCACGCCGACGCCCTGACCACGGCGGACCGGTACACGATGCTGCGCTCGATGATCGCCGACATCGCCGGGGCCCACGGAGCGATCGCGACGTTCATGCCCAAGCCGCTGTCGGGTCGCACCGGCTCGGGCGCGCACGTGCACATGAGCGCGCTGGACCAGGACGGAGACAACGCGTTCGAGGACGAGGACGACCCGCGCGGGCTCGGCCTCTCGAAGACCGCGTACAGCTTCGTCGCGGGCGTGCTCGACCACGCGCGGGCGCTTGCCGCGCTGACCATGCCGACCGTGAACTCCTACCGCCGCGTGCAGGCGGCGACGACGACCTCCGGCGCGACGTGGGCGCCGAACGCGGTGGTGTACGGGGCGAACAACCGCACCGGCATGATCCGCATCCCCGGACCGCGGCGCTTCGAGAACCGCGGCGTGGACTCGTCGTGCAACCCGTACCTCGCGCTGGCGGGCATCGTGGCCGCCGGGCTGGACGGCGTGCGCCGCGGCCTGGACCCCGGAGCACCGATCGAGGGCGCCAGCAGCGGGATCGGGGTGCCGCTGCTCCCCCGGACCCTGGCCGACGCCCTCGACGCGTTGGAGCTCGACACCGTCCTGCGCGACGCGCTCGGCGAGGAGGCGATCTGCGAGTTCATCGCGGTCAAGCGCCACGAGTGGTCGTCGTACATGGGCGCCGTCTCGGCCTGGGAGGTCGAGACGTACCTGAGCCGCGCCTGAGCGGACGCAGAAGTCCGCCGGAACTCTGCGGATCGTTACGGACCACAGCCTCCGACCGCTCGGGTACGGTCCCCGCGCTGTCCCTTTCCCCCTGAGGAGGCAAACCATGAGTGCCGCTGTCGCGGTGGAGGCCGTCGAGCCCTCACCGCCGAAGAACCTGTGGTGGCTGCTCGCCATCCTGGGCGTGCTGACCATCATCGTCGGCTTCGCCGCCCTCGTCTTCCCCGGCCCCACCCTGCTGGCCGTCGGCCTGCTCTTCGGCATCTGGCTCGTGATCTGGGGCGGGTTCTCGCTCTATCGCGGCATCGCCGAGAGCGGCGGGACCGCCGTGCGGGTCATCTCCGTGATCATCGGCGTCCTCGGGGTCATCGTGGGCCTCGTGCTCATCGTCCGGCCCGGCCAGAGCGTCCTGACCGTCGTGTTCGTGATCGGCGTCTGGTGGGTCGTCACGGGCATCCTGGAGTTCATCCAGGGCGTGGCGGTCAAGGAGTACCGCTGGACCAACCTGATCCTCGGCCTGATCGGCGCCGCCGCGGGCATCATCATCCTCGTGTGGCCCGGCATCGGCCTGGTCACGCTCGTGTTCATCGTCGGCTTCACGCTGATCTTCCGCGGCACGCTCGAAGTCGTGCTCGCGTTCCAGCTGCGCAAGCTCGGCCAGGAGGCATAGGCATGTCCCGTTCCCGAATCTCAGCCCTGCTCGCGGTCTCCATGTCCGCACTCGCGCTCGGCGCGTGCGGCGAGTCTCCCGAGGACGAGGCGCGCGACTCCGGCAAGGACATCGGCAAGGCGATCGCCGAGTTCCAGCTCGCCGACAACGCCGAGGCCGCAGGCGCGGCGATCGACGACTTCCGCGCCGCGATCACGAACATGGACGAGGAGACGCGCGACCGCGTGCAGGAGCAGGTCGAGACGCAGGCCGGATCCCTCGATGACGCCATCGAGGCCGTGCAGGCCGCCCAGGCCTCGGCGGACGCCAACGCGCTGCAGAGCGCCCAGGACGACCTCAAGCAGGCCGGCCAGGACCTCCGCGCCCAGTCCCAGGCGTTCCAGTCGACCAACAACTCGGTCGCCGTCGCCTTCTGGGAGGGCGTCGAGGAGGGCTACGACGACGAGATCGACTGATCTCGCCGTCGCGCTGAGCAGCTAGTACCGGAGGGCGGCGGCGATCCCGCCGCCCTCTGCGAGCGCATCGCAGTCGCCGACCCGCAGCACGCTGATCCGGGCAGACGACGCCAGCGCCATCTCCACGGCCCGCTCACCCAGCGCCGCCGGACCGTCGCCGTTGACCGCCTCGGCCGCGACCGGGTCGAGCCGCCCGTCGGACACCACCGCCTGCGGGTCGAGCACGAGGTGCGACACGCGCCCCTCGGCCAGCGCGCCGAGCACCGCCGTCGCCCCGATGGCGCCCCGGCCGCCGGCCTGGAAGTGCTCGGCGGCCTCCTCGACGGTGGCGGCCGCCCGCGCGCGGCGGGCACGCAGGATCTCGGGCTCCAGCCGGTGGTCGAGCGCGCTGAGCGACTCCTCGTGCAGGTTCGCGTCGACCTTCACCACGATCCGCTTGCGCAGCTCAGCGGGCAGCTCGTCGCAGAACGCGCGCGCGAGCGCCGGGTCGCCGGCCAGCACCAGGTCCTCGGCGTCGAGCTTCGCGACCCGCGCGGCCACACCGTGCGCGGCTTCGCGCAGGAACTGCCTGTGGTGCGTCTCGACGCGCGCCTCCCGGCGGTCCGGCACGTCGGCGTCTCCGAGGTCGCGGTCGTCGGGCGCCTCAGCGAACCGGCCGTCCTGGACCTCGGCGGTGCCGCCGACCTCCCAGCGCACCATCCGCACCGCATCCCGGCCGAGCAGGATGACGGCCGCCGGGGCGCTCAGATCGTTGGTCGCCGCGAGCGGCGCCACGTGCGGATGCGGCGCCCACCACACCTCGCTGCGATCCAGCGGCAGCTGGAGGGTGACGAAGTGGTCGAGCTCGGGCGCCTCGGCGAGCAGCCAGACGAAGCTGCGGCCGCACTCGGCGGGTCCGAGCAGGCGCATGCGCTGCTCGGCCCGCTCCCGCAGGCCACGGAGCATCACCTTCTCGCGGTGATCCCCTGAGGACTCGACGCGGTGCGTCTCGTCCCTGAGCCCGTTCCGGACCTCGATCCACCAAGCGGGATCCTGGTTGCCGTTCGCGGGGTCTCGGGGATCGGTCCGGGCTGCCAGCGTGAGCACTCCGTGCTCGGAACGCAGGGCAGCGAGCTTGCGCAGCTCCTCCGACGCGATCATCGCCTCGACCGTACCCGATCGGGGCGATGATCATGTGCGGTTGCCGCAGCGTCAGCGAGTGCAGGCCTGCACGGCCTCCACGTCGCCTGCGGCCATGGCCAGACAGTCGCTGATCAACGTCGCGTCAGCCACCGCATCGTCGGCCGCCGCAGGCGCCGATCCGCCCTTGCGGACATCCGAACCGTCGAGGTTCGCCGTGAAGAAGGACGCGCCGCCGAAGTAGACCTTCCAGTCAGGCTTCCCGCTGATCGCGTCGATGCCGGCGATGGCGTGCGTGACGTCGTCGAGGCTGAGGCTCGGGTCCTTCTTCGTCGCCGCGGCGACGACGCGATCGAGCGCCTCGGGGTCCAGGTCGGCGAGCGGGAAGACGTTGTCGGCCAGCTTGCCGGGACCCGTGAGCGACACGCCGAACGGCTGCACGTCGCCGTCGCGCTCGACCTTGTAGCCCTTCGCGTCGTCCTCGCTGCCCGTGGAGACCTCGGCGGCGAGGTAGGTCGGGTACACGGTGACCTGCAGGACGTCCTTGCCGGAGCCAGCCTCCTGCTCGAGGGTCTTCAGCGCCGCCGCGAGGTCGTTGCCGCGCAGCAGCGAGCCCTCGTCGGCGGCGCTGGCGCTGGCTTCGTCGAGCGCATCGCCGGCCTGGTCGAACGCATCAAGCGCCTTGAAGCCGACGAAGCCGAAGACGGCGAGCGTGATGAGGCCGGAGACGAGCAGACGGAGCGGATTGAAGAACATGGCAGTGCATCCCCCAAGGGTGTTCGGTGGTCAGTGCCTGCTCAACGGACCCGCGGTCCAGCAATTACGCGGGCGCTCAGTCGGCCACCAGCCGCGTGCGCAGCGCGGTGACGGCGTCGCGCTCGAGACCATGCCCTTCGAGCCAGCCCGCTGGACCGCCGGGCGCGCGTTCGAAGACATCGAGCACCCCTTCGATGGCGGCGTCGTCGACGGCCATGAGCGCCGGCTGGGTCACGGTCAGGAGGTTGACGATCGCGTCGCGCTGCTCGCCGTGCCAGCTCGCCGCGATCCGCGCGACGATGCCCTCGATCGCCTCCGCCGTGCGCAGGTAGTCGGCGACGATCGCCGTCCGCGGGACCCCGACGGTCGCGAGCGCCGCGGCGATGACGACCCCCGTGCGGTCCTTGCCCGCGGTGCAGTGCACCAGGATTGGGTCGGGCTCGACGGCGATGGCGCGAACCGCCTCGACCAGCGGGACGGCCGCCTGCTCGACCATGCCCCGGTACAGCGCACGGAGGTCGGCGATGGAGGGATCGTGCGCGCGTTCGGCCAGGCGCGCCGGGTTGGCGCTGCGCATGAGCGAGACGTTGTGGACCCGCGCCCCACCGGGGACGAGCGGATGGTCGTCGACATGCTCGTCGGGCGCGCGCAGGTCGACGACCGTGCGTGGTGGCCACGGGGTCATCTCGGGCACCACGTCGCCGAGCTTCGGGGCGTCGCTGCGGTACAGCACGCCGGACCGGACGCGGCGGCCGTCGCCGGTCGGCAGCCCGCCCACGTCGCGGAGGTTCTGGAGCGCGTCCATGCGTCCCCCACGATCGCACGCCAGTGGCCGCCCAGGTCCTGCCGCTGCAAGAAATCCTGCAAGGAGCAGGAAAAGACCGGGCCGACAGTAGGATGCGGCCGCGCCGAATCA
>SYBY01000391.1 GCA_005788585.1 Actinomycetota bacterium
AGGTTCACGAGGTCCTCGAGCTCAGGGTCGTCGAGCGTGCCGCCGACGAACCCGAGCTTCAGCGCGGCCTGCTCGCAGCGCTCGGAGAAGTCTCGGTCGTTGAAGGTGAATCGCAACTCTCCGTACTCGAGCACGAAGTCGTCGCCGGAGTCGTAATTGCCGCGCCGGTCCATGAGCGTCGGCATCCTATGCGGGGTTCCTGCTCAGCCTGGTGTGCTGCACGCGATGTTGCATCAGGGGGGCGAATCTCCGCGGCTGTGCCCTAGAGAGGGCATGACCGACGAACCCCACACCATTCTCCTCATCGAGGACGACGCGGCCACCCGCACATTCCTCGCCGACAACCTCACGGCCGACGGCTACGAGGTCGTCCCCGCCGAGACCGCCCGCGACGGCGCGCGGCTGCTGGAGAGCAAGTATCCCGACCTCGCGCTGGTGGACGTCGGGCTGCCCGACGGCAGCGGGTACGACGTCCTGCGGCGCGTCCGCGAGGCCGACGGGCTCGCGAGCCGCGTGGACCCGGCGACGCCCGTGGTGCTGCTCTCCGGCAGGGCCACGGAGATCGATCGCGTCCGCGGATTCGAGCGCGGCGCGGATGACTTCGTGGCCAAGCCGTTCAGCTACCCCGAGCTCAGGGGACGCGTCGGCGCCCTGCTGCGCCGGCGGGCCGCTGTCTCCCGCGGAGGGCGCATGCGGATCGGCGAGCTCGAGGTCGACCCCGCCGGCCGCGAGACCCGCATCCGCGGCGACCTCGTGCCGCTGTCCCAGAAGGAGTTCGCGCTCCTGCGCGCCCTGGCGGCCGAGCCGACCCGCGTCCACACGAAGGAGGAGCTGCTGCGGACGATCTGGGGCTACCGCGTGTCCGGCAAGAGACGTCGAGTCCCCCCATATGAGGGGTGCATAGATGCCAGCGGAAGCTACGCGTCGCGTGACCGCCGTGAGTCCAGAACCGTTCCTCGACTGGCTGGATGCCCAGGGCGCCATCGACAGCCGCACCATCCGTCGCAGGCTCGCCCGCGCGTGGGGGATCAACCAGGACTCCGTTGACCGCAAGCTCTACCGCTGGCGCAACGAGTCCGCCGCCGTGTCGGCGGCGGACGTGGAGAACGCGATCGAAGTTCTCTCGGATCATGAGGCGGGGTACACCGACGTGTATGGCGAGCCCGACGAGCCGCGCACACCGACAGGGCGCCGCCGGCCCAGCCATGCCGGGGTGCCCATCACGATCCCCGAAGCAGTGCTCATCGAGGCCCACCGGCTGCACCTGGACGAGCACATGTCTATCCGCAAGCTCGCCGATCACTTCTTCGACGACTGCTACTCGGCGAGCAGAAAGGCGCTCGCGAACTCGCTGCACAACGCCTTCCGGCAGCGCGGGTGGGAAACGCTCAGCCGCACCGAGCAGATGGCCCGTAAGAATCGCAACGCCGTCGCACACCTCCCGCGCTGCGAGCACAACGGCTGCGCGCGGCGGACCAGCAAGCGGTGGTGCTGGCACCACCGCCCCGAGAACATCGCCGCCGGGATCGCGCGCCTCCGCAACGGAGATGCGGCATGACCGTCCACGTCCTCGGCGGCATGGGCACTGTCCACACCCACACCGAGAAGGGCACACGAACCTGCGCGCGCGATGGGTGTGACACCGAGTTCGTGCCGCGCACCGCCGACCACAGGTGCTGCTCGCGAGCGTGTCGCACCGCCCGATGGAAGGCCGATCGCAGGTATGAGGACCCGAGAAAGGCGCAACGCCCGTCAGAAGCGTCACGGAACGCACGTAAGCGGGTGCGCAAGTCTCGGCCGCCACGGGTCAGGCCGACTCTGACGCTCGACGAGGCCCGCGCCGTCGTCCGCGGCGGCAACGGACGCGCCAAGGCCATCGCAAAGATCGCCGCTGCCCTCCAACGCGAAGAGGCGCGACATGGCTGAGCAGAAGGTCGTCGACGCCGTCACCCGCCTGCTGAAGAAGCGCGGCGCTTGGAGCTTCAACGTGCACGGGTCCGTGTTCGGCCGCAACGGACTGCCCGACATCGTCGCGATCTACCGCGGCCGGGCCGTCGTCATCGAATGCAAGAGCGAGACCGGCAGGCTGCGGCCCCTGCAGCGCCGCGAGCTCGACCTCGCGCAGCGCGCCGGCGCGGTCGTCGTCGTCGCCCGGTCGGCGTTCGACGTCAAGCGCGCACTGGATGAGATCGACGAGCACGCAACCAGCGTGCCGCACAACGAGCAGCGCACAGGGTCCATGTGCGCGGAGGAGGAGAGCTGATGCGAGGTCTCACAGCAGAGTTGGCCCAGACTCGAAGCTCAGGGGAGGGCGCGTGACGGCGCTATTCGACTACCCGCGCCTTGACGCCTACACGCTGGCGACTGTCGCGATTGCGGAGCACGAGCCAGTCCGGACGTTCGCGCTCGTCAGCGGTGGCAAGGACTCGATGACTCTCCTGTCATGGGCGCTGAAGGTCGGCGTTCAGCTCGACGCCGCCGTGTTCATCGACACCGGCACGGCGATCCCCGGCGTTCGCGAGTTCGTCACCGAGACGTGCGCGGCGTGGGACGTGCGCCTGCTCGTCTACGAAGCGGGCGATGAGTACGCCCGGCTCGTGCGCGAGCGCGGTTTCCCCGGTCCGGGTGCCCACCGGTTCGCCTACGTGCGGCTGAAGGAGCGTCAGCTTGACCGGCTGATCCGAGAGCACAAGACCGCTCGCACGGACCGAATCGTCCTGCTCACGGGCGTGCGTCGGTCGGAGTCCACGCGCCGGATGGGGACGACTGCGCCCCTGCGTCGAGACGGCGCGACGGTCTGGGTCGCTCCGCTGATCGACTGGACCGACGAGGACATGCGTGCGTGGCGCGACGAGCACGACGTACCAACGTCCGACGTGGCGGCGCTCCTCTGCCGGTCGGGGGAGTGCAACTGCGGAGCGTTCGCCACACCCGGCGAGCGCGACGAGTTGCGGAGTCTGTACCCGGAGTGGTTCGCCGCGACGATTGCGCCTCTGGAGGCCGAGACGGGCA
The DNA here is from genome assembly GCA_005788585.1 of Actinomycetota bacterium. The sequence continues at coordinate 3,013 of SYBY01000391.1, forward strand.
CGCGCTGGGGCGAGCGGCCGAATCGGACCGAGCAGTCCGAAGGCGGGCCGCTCTGCGGCTCGTGCGACGCGCGACAGGAGCGCCTGACGATGGTCTCATGCACGGGCTGCGGCGTCGCCCTCGCTCCGACCAACGGCAGCGCGTGCGCGAACTGCTGCCACGACCCCGTTTCGGGCTGGCCACGACACCCGCGCCTCGCTGGCGCAACGACCCCTTCGGAGGACTGAGGCCATGAAGCACATCCACTTCATCCAGGCCGGCGAGCACGGTGCCGTGCGGATCGCGCACACCACTCCCGAAGCCATCCGGCGCACCCAGGTCGGCAACCCCGACCCGCTCACCATCCGCGGCGTCTACGACGGCGACACCAAGACACTGCGCGAACTGCACGAGCGCTACAGCCACCACCACATCCGCGACGACTGGTTCGCACCCCAGGTCCTCGAGCAGCCGCCCGAGGACCTGACGACCATCCTCTACGACTACGACGCCCAGGGCAGGGCGCAGCACGCCGAGCGCCAGGCCGACGCCCGACACCGCGCCAACCTCGTCGCCGCGCTCATGGCCAGAACACCGGTCGGTGAGGGGTGACCGCGGCCACCGCCACGCCGCGCGACAGGGTCCTCGCCGCCTTCGCCGAGGCCACCGGGCTGAACGCCACCGGGCTGCGTCAGCGCGGCCGAGACCGCAGCACCGCCACCTTCGAGCTGCTCGTCGACGGCACCACCACCGTGCCCGTCGGCACGATCAAGCAGTTCTGGAGCTACGCGGAGTTCACCCAGTCGGTGATCGTCACGCTCGGCCGCGGCCTGAAGGTCATCAAGGCCGCCGACTGGCACAACCACGTCCAGGCGATGGTCGTGCACGTCGCCGCCGTCGAAGAGGTCGAGGACGAGCCGTTTCATGTCGCGCTGGCCGAGTACCTGCACGCCTACGCCCGGCGCGCCAGCACCGACCGCGAAGGGGCTACGGCGAACTGCGAGCCCTACCGCGACGGCGACGACCTCTACGTCCACGCCACCACGCTCACGAGCTGGCTGCGCCGCGACCGCGGCGAACAGGTCGTCAGGGGCGAGGTGCTGCGCGGCCTGCGCCAACTCGGCGCGCAGCGCACGAAGGTCGACGCCGGCACCGGGGCGCGGCGCACGTCGATCTCCTACTACCGGCTTCCGCTTGACCTTCTGTCGAAGGCCGTCGTATGATGCAGAACGCTTCGCGCTCCAGGGCCGCGCCCATCGCCGGTCTTCACAGCAGCGCAGCAGCACCATTGCCCCCGACTAGGGCGGGGGAAAGCTACGCGTCCTACGACGTTTCTACGCGCCGGAAAAGCCCGCCACCACTGGCGGATGTCGACCTGTTCGCAGCTACGCCATATAAGGGAGAAAAAACAGTGCTAGTACCCCTCTCCACAGAAAGCTACGAACTACGCACTACCCCCGAAACCCCAATGACCACGGGGGATAACCGTGCGTAGGAACCTCTCGGAAAACCTACGCAAAGCTACGTCGGAATCGAACTCGGACGGACCATCCCGACACGAGCAGGAGGAGGATGAGATGAGCCTCACGTCAGTAGGGAGAGCCCCGGATCTCCCCGTGATTGCTGCCGATGTCGCCCCTGTGGTCACCGTCAACGGCGTCCCGCTCGACGAGCACATCACCGTGGGCCCCGCCCGCACCGTGCAGTACCCCCCCGGTGAAACAACCATCCCGGCGGACGTCCGTGTCCTACTCGCCGAGCTCGAGCTGCTCTCCCACGGCTCGACGCAGAACTTCAGCCCGGCGCCGGGCGGCCAGGGCGCCGAGGGCCGCGTGTTCCCGCCGGGCGAGTCGCGCCCCCCGCACGTCGAGCTGCGGGCTCGCTACGTGGCGTGCCGCTCGGATCGCGGCCGGCGCGAGGTCATCGCGGCGATGGGCGCCGCGCTGAAGGAGGCGCGCGGCCTGGACGTGGACCGCAGCAGGGTCGTCGAGGAGACGGCCGACGAGCTGGCCGCCCGCATCGTCAAGACGGGGGAGGGCCTGCGCGTGGCCGAGGCGGCGCTGATCTTCCGGTGCACGCCGAGCATGGTGCGCCGCGCCCGGCTGGCGGGCGAGTGCGAGGCCGAGTTCGGCAAGCCGCTGGCGCCGGTGCGCGTCGATCCGCAGGAGCGCGCCGACCGGGCGGAGGTGCTGCGCCTGCGGTCGGTGGGGTTGAGCGTGCGGGCTATCGCGCTGTCGACGGGCGTGGCGCGGTCGACGGTGCAGGACTGGATCGCGGGGGAGGCGGCGTGACGGTCATCGACCTGTGGCGCACTGACGAACCCGAGCGCGTCGTCTTCATGGTCATGCTGGAGGCGCCGTGCCCGCACCCGATCGCGGAGATGCCCATCACGAGCGGCTACCTACGAGAGCTCACCATGAAGTCGCCGTCCAACGAGCTGTTCGGCGTCCTCTGGGGCTTCTTCCAGCACTGGGCGTTGCTGTGTCTGCCCTGCCATGACGACGCGGGGGAGGCGGCGTAGTATGGCTGACATGGACCCGGACGACCTGGGCGTTGCGGACCTGCTCAAGGAGCCGACGTCCGGTCGCCTCATCGCCCGCGAGCAGTTGCTCGCCGACCTCCGTTCCGGTGTGCCGATCCACCCGCTGTGGCACGAGTATCTCGTCGTGATGGCAGAGCCCGACGACGCATTCATCGAGGAGTGCCGTTCGGCTCTCGCGGTCTGGCGGGTTCCGATGGCGAGCCCGCCAAGCCTTGAGCGTCTGATGGGTGATCCGATCGGCGTCGTCGCGGACGAGGTCCTTGGCCGGGTCAATGGGAAGGCGCTGACGGGGGACCCGTGGGCATGAAGGTCTGGGTCGTCGAGCAAGGTACCTACGACGCCGCCCGCGTCGACGGCGTCTACGCCGACCTCGAGACGGCGAAGCGCGAGAACGACCACCCCGACGCCGTGTGGACTGAGCACTGCGACATGTGGCACAACGGCTTGCTGTATCTCGACTATGTGCAGATCACGCCGCACGAGCTCGTCGACCGCCGCCCGTAGCACACCCGGCCCCCGATTACCAGACCCGCCGGGGGTATGTGCTACCGTCCGGACACCGCGTCGGGCGAAGCATGCCCGCAGACCCGCAGGAGGCCGCCCGGTGAGCATCGTCATCTTCAGCGGCCAGCCGATCATCGTGCCGCTCGATCAGCCCGCCGATCCGCCGCTGTGTCTCACCGCGCCGATCGGCGTTCCGCCCGACATCACGACCGCGATTCGCCGACCCAAGACGCTCGGTGAGTTCGTCAACTTTGTCGGCGGCATGTCGCGCTCCGGCGGTCGGCTGTGACCCTCACCCTCGTCCCCGACACCGCGCCCGGTCCGATGACCCGCGCCGACCTCACCGTCGGCGAGGCCCGTCAGGCGCACCGCCTCGGAATCCTCGACGACGTGCTCGACATCCTGCGCCTCAACGAGCGCTGCGACCGCTGCGGCCAGGTGCCCGACAGTATCGAGTGCCGGGCGTCGCACATGCCCGAGAAGGCGAAGGCCGGCGCACGGCAGCCGTGGGAGATGGCGGCGTGAAGATGCTGACCGACATCTTGGTGATCGCCTACGTGGTGTTCATGCTGGCCGTGCTGACTATTGGGATCGGCGGTGCCATCATCGCCTTGACGATCTCCCCCTGGACGACGGTGTTCACCGACTACGGCGCGTCCTTCCTCGGGCTGGCGATCGGCGGCCTGGTGCTGCTCATGCTTTTCAACATCTGGATGGACGAGCAGTGACCCCGCGCATGACCACCGGCGTCAAGGCCACCGCCCAGCGCGAGCAGGCCAGCACCCCGCCGACCCTGCACACCCCGGCCGAGGCCGTCCTCATCACCGGGCAGCTCGCCAGCCAGTCCTGCAAGACGTGCGCCGCCAGCCTCGTCTACGTCGACGACCCGACCGCGCTAATCGTCGGCGTCGAAGCCTTCCGCGCCGACCGGTTCGTCATCCGCACCCCGGACGGCACTCGGTACGCCACGCGCGAAGAGGTCGCCGCCGGGGAGCGCTGCACGCCGTGAAGGGCTACGACGGCCCCGTCTGCGGCGCCAAGACCCGACAGTCGAAGACCGCGTGCCAGCGCCAAGCGGGCTGGGGCACCGACCATCCCGGCGCCGGCCAGTGCAAGCAGCACGGCGGCGCGACGGCGACGAACAGCATGAAGGCACACGTCCAGCTTGCCCGCCGCGAGTACGCGGTCATGGGAATCCCCCTCGACCACGTCAACCCGTCCGAGGCGATCCTCGAATGCATCCGCATCACCGCCGGCGAGGTGCAGTACGCCAGCGAGCGGATCGCCGAGCTCGACGCCGCCGACGCCCTGGTCGAGGACCGCGTCGACCATGAGCGCCCGCTGAAGCTCGGCGGCGATGATGGCGAGGATCCGGACACGACGGTCACCGAGGTCAAGACCTCGACCGACCGCAAGCTGCACGCCTGGATCCGCGTCCGCCAAGAGGCCATGGACCGGCTCGTCGCCTACTCGGCGACCGCGCTGAAGGCCAACGTCGACGAGCGGCTCGTCCGCGTCGCTGAGTCGCAGGCCAAGATCCTCGCCGACGCGATGCGCGCATTCGTCATCGCCATGGGGTTCGACCCGGCAGACCCGAAGGTCAGGGAGGCGCTGCGTGGCAGTCTCACCGCACTTCCCACTGGAGGCGCCGTCATCGACGCCTGACGTCTTCGCGCTCACCGCCGACCTTCTCGACCCGCCCGAGCACCCGTACGCCGCCGACCCGGTCGCGTTCGCCAGCGACGTCCTCGGCTTCACCGCGTGGAGCATGCAGCGGGACATCATGGAGGCCGTCCGCGACAACCCGCTCGTCGCGGTCCGCGCCTGCCACGGTCCCGGCAAGACGGCCATCGCCGCCCAGGTCGCGCTGTGGTTTCTGAAGACCAAGCGCAACAGCCGCGTCATCACGACCGCGCCGACGTGGAAGCAGGTCGAGCAGCTTCTCTGGCGTGAGATCCGCGCCGCCGTCGCACGTAGCGCGCAGGGCACGTTTCCGAAGCCCAGCGCGACGAAGCTCGAGGTCGGCGACGAGTGGTTCGCGATCGGCATGTCGACCAACGAGCCCGAGCGGTTCCAAGGTCACCACGCCGAGCACCTGCTGCTCATCGTCGACGAGGCCTCCGGTGTCGACGAGAAGATCTACGAGGCGTCCGAGGGTTTCCAGACTGCGGAGGGCGCGCACGTCCTGCTGCTCGGCAACCCGACGAAGATCGGCGGCCAGTTCTTCCGCGCGTTCGGCAAGGAGCGCGCGAAGTGGCGGACGTTCACGATCAGCGTCTTCGACACGCCGAACTACACCGGCGAGCAGGTGCCGGCCGACGTCGCCCGTCGGCTGCCGCGCCGCGGCTGGGCCGAGGAGAAGGCCGCCCAGTGGGGCGAGGCCTCGCCGATGTATCAGGTGCGCGTCCTGGGCGTGCACCCCAGCAGCGCGGCCGACACGGTCATCCCGATGATCGACGTCGAGGAGGCGCAGCGACGCAAGCTGCCCGCCCCGACCGGGCCGCGCAAGGACCGCGCCACGATCGCCGTCGACGTCGCCCGCTTCGGCGACGACGAGACGGTCATCGCCGTCAAGCACGGCGGGCTGATCCGCATCGTCGAGGTGCTGCAAGGCAAGGACACCGTGATGGTGTCCAAGCGCGCCGCCCACCACGGCAGCCGCTACGCCCGGCCGCGGTTCGTCATCGACGACTCCGGGGTCGGCGGCGGCGTGACCGACCAGCTCCGCGCGATGGGCCACACCGTGCACCCGTTCAACGGCGCCGAGCGCGCCCACGAGCCCGACGAGTACCCGAACGCCCGCTCGGAGCTCTGGTTCACGATGGCCGACGCGATCGGCGACGTGGACCTCGACGACGACGAGCAGCTCATGGCCGACCTGACCGCGCCGACGTACAAGCTCGACAAGCGCGACCGTCGCGTCGTCGAGCCCAAGGACGAGACCAAGAAGCGCCTGGGTCGGTCCCCGGACCGCGGCGACGCGGTCCTGATGACGCTGTGGCATCCGCCGGTCCTGAAGATCCCCGACGGTGATGGCGGCCAGGTCGAGCAGGCCATCACGGCCGGACTGATGGACGAGAGGTGGTGAGCCGTGCCCACAGCCCCGACCCGTGAGCTCGGCGCCCCCGCCCAGGTGGGGCTGCTCGGCTGGGATCAGTTCTACGACGAGTTCGAGCGCGCGGACAATCTGCGCTGGCCGCAGAGCAACGAGACCTACGCGGCGATGCTCAACGACAGCCAGATCGACGCGCTGCGCCAGGCGATCACGCTGCCGCTGATGCGCCGCCGGTGGCTGATTGACCCCAACGGCGCGCCCGACGCGGTCGTCGAGCGGATGGCCGGGGGCCTCGGGCTGCCGATCCTGGGCCGCGACGCCGGCTTTCGCCCGCGCGGTCGCGGGCGGTTCTCGTGGGGCAAGCACCTCGACCACGTCCTGCGTGCCCCGTGGTTCGGCCACTACTACTTCGAGCAGGTCTACAACCGCCCTGCCGCCAGCGGCCAGCCGCTGACTCTGCGCAAGCTCGCGCCGCGCCCGCCGCGGACGATCAGCCAGATCAAGGTCGAGCCCGACGGTGGTCTGAAGGCCATCGTGCAGAGCGTCGGCCTGGACATGCCCGAGATCCCCGTCTCGTCGCTCGTCGCATACGTGTGGGACCAGGAGGGCGGCAACTGGGTGGGCCGCTCCATGCTGCGGTCGGTCTACCGCGAGTGGCTGCTGAAGGATCGGCTGCTGCGCGTCGACGCGATCAACCACGAGCGTGCCGGCGGTGTGCCGGTCGTCGAGGCGCCGCCCGGCGCCGACGAGAAGGACCTCGAGCGCCTCGCCGCCCTGGCCGTGAACTTCCGGGTCGGCGAGCGCGCCGGGGGCGCCGTGCCGAACGGGTCGAAGGTGCATCTGGTCAGCGGCGGCAACTCGAAGGTCATCGAGAGCATCAGGTACCTCGACGAGTCGACCGCCCGGTCGTTCCTGGCGATGTTCCTGATGCTTGGCTCCACGTCGAGCGCGGGTCTGAACGGGACGGGCATGGCCGAGCAGTTCGTCGAGTTCTTCGCCTTGGCCGGCGACGCGGTCGCCGACTGGGTGTGCGACGTCACCAACGACCACGTCATCGAGGACGACGTCGATTGGAACGACGGCGCGGGCGTGGAGTTCATCCCGCGGGTCGTCTCCCAGCGCGACGAGAACCCGGAGCTTGACGCCAGCCAGCTCGCGCAGTTCGTGTCGTCGGGTCTGCTGACCGTGGACCCCGAGCTCGAGGACCACATCCGCGGCAAGTACGACCTGCCGCTGCGCCCGGAGACGATGCCGCTGGCGCCCGCGAGCATCGCCGCGGCCGAGCAGCGCGATCACCGCGCGAAGCTCGACGCGCTGCGCACGTCGGCCGCGGTCACGCTCCCCGACCGGGAGATGCGCCGCGAGCCCAACGCCGCAGAGACGGCCGCCGCCGTGGACTTCGCAGTTCTCGACGCGACCTACTCCTCGACGCTGGCCGATCTGGTCGACGCGTGGAAGGCGGTCCGCTCTGAGCAGGTCGCCGAGCTCGCGGAGGGCATCGTCAGCGCCGACGAGGATCCGACGACGCTCGCGATGCTGCAGGCCACGCCCGGTGGTGTCGACGTGCTGGTCGAGCGGCTGCGTGAGGTGGCCGTCCGCGGCGTCGACTCGGCGCTGGCCGAGGCCGCAGCGCAGGGCGCGACCATCGAGATGCCGGACATCGACGCGATCGTCGAGGGACTCGAGGCCCGAGCGCAGGCGACGGCGACCCTGATGGCGCGCTCGCTGAGCGAGGCCGCCGGCCGCCGCGCCGTGGCCCTGACCGGAGGATCGCTGGCTCCCGAGCAGGTGGCCGAGCAGGTCGTCGAGTACATCGAGGGCCTGAGCGACGCCTACCTCGAGGAGCAGTTCACGGGACTGCTGACGCAGGGCCAGAACACGGGACGCCGCGCGGTGTTCGCCGAGGCGCCGTCGATCCGGGCGGTGTACGCCAGCGAGCTGCTCGACAGCTCGACGTGCGAGGCCTGCGCGGACGTGGACGGCAGGGAGTACCCCGATCTTCAGTCCGCCGAGGAGGACTACCCGACCGGCGGATTCAAGGACTGCGCCGGTGGCGCGCGTTGCCGCGGCACGTTGGTCGCGGTCTACGAGGACGAGGCGACGCCGAGCGTCAACTGATGGGACACGCGCCGCCACGCTCATCGGGTCGTCCTCATCTTCCGCCGCGGAAGACCATCGAGATCTCGGTCGCCGACGAGCGCCGGATCGTCGCCCGGATGCACCAGCACATCATGGGGCTGCAGCCGCCGACGAGGCTGGAGGCGCTACGCCACGAGTACGTGACCGGGCGCATTGAGCTTCCGGAGTTCGAGCGTCGAGCGGAGGACATGATCCGCCGCGAGATCGACGCTGACCAAGTGTTCATCGAACGCATCGCGTAGCGATCGGAGGGCGGGGATGTACGAGCCGAGGCTGACTGCCGACACGCTGAGCACCCCGCCCAAACCGCCGCCGTCCCCCTTGCTCGGCGAGCTGCGAGACCCGCGCGATGTCGCCCCGTTCGAGGAGTGGGGCCACGCCGTCACCGCCCCCGACGAGCCGTCGCCGTCCCGCACGCCGGGCATGCCGCCTTTCACCCCGTAGCTGACGCCAGGAGGTGGCGCGTGGAGTACGTGACCATCGAGGGCGTCGAGCTCATCGGGCTCGGCATCGACTGGCCGACCGCACCACAGGCCAGCAACATCACGCTGGAGAACCTCGTCGACGTCGTCGTCGCGGCCAACGAGGACCCGCTGATCCGGCCGCCGCGCATCAAGCTCGGCCACAGCCGCCTGCAGCCCACCGACGGCGGGTTCACCGAGCTCGGTGACTTCGACCCGGAGTGGGACGGGGCGCCCATCTTCGGCACGGCGCAGAACTTGCGCCTGAACGACTACGGCTCGAAGGTCGTCGCCGACTTCGTCGAGGTCCCCGACTGGCTGGCCGACGTCATCCCATCGGCGTGGCCTGCGCGGTCCTGCGAGTGGACCGGGCCCGTCAAGACCGAGGGCGACCGCAGCTACTCCATGGTGCTGACCGCCGTGTCGCTGCTCGGCGAGCGCCAGCACGCCATCAAGAACCTCGCCGACGTGCGCCGCCTCATCGAGACCGGCAGCACCGACACCTGACCTACGGAGGTCGCGCGCATGACCACGATCGCATCGATCGACGCCGGGACCGTCCGGCATCGCTTCAACTACGACTGGGCGATGAACCCCGACAACGGGGTCGAGCAGGACACGTACTGGTGGTACGCCAGCAGCGTCCGCCTGGACCCCAACGAGATCTGGGCCGAAGACGAGGACGGCACCCTGTGGGTCGTCCCGTTCACCACCGACGGGGAGGACGAGGTCACGTTCGGCGAGCCGGTCAAGGCGCGCCTGACCGCCGTCCCCGTCGCCGCGTCGGCCGGTGTCGCAGCCACGGCGACCGCCGAGCGGCGCGCCCAGCGCGTTCTGGCCGAAGGCCTGGAGCGCCCCGACAAGCCTGCCCGCGAGGGCGAGACCACGGCCGCCGAGGCGCGGCCCGAACCCGAGGAGGGAGTCATGGACGAGAACGTCCGTGCATACCTCGAGGCCCAGGGCATCGACCCGGAAGCGGCCACCGAGGAGCAGAAGAACGCGGCCAACGTGTTCGTCGCCGCGGGCTGGACGCCGCCGGCTGCCGAACCGGAGGCCGTCGTCGAGCCTGTCGTCGAGCCCGAGCCGGTCGCCGCCGCGGCTGCGCCCGTCATCCCGAAGGGCATGAAGCTCGTGCCCGACGAGACGATCGCGTCGATGCAGAACCTCGTCAAGAAGGACCACGAGCGCGACCGCTCCGAGACGATCGACGGCGCCGTCTCGGCCGGCGTGTTCCCGCCCTCGCACGCCGAGGACTGGGGCAAGCGCTACGACATCGACCCGGAGGGCACGAAGCAGATCATCGCCTCGATGCCCAAGGGCCTCGTCCCCGTCACCGAGCGCGGGACCAGCGTCGAGCCCGACGCCGAGCAGGTGTCCGCCGGCGAGATGGACGCCATCCGCGCGTCCTTCGGCATCGCCACGACCCAGAAGGGGGCCTGAACATGGCCGAGCAGATGAGCCGGTTCAAGCCCGGCGCCAACGTCCCGGTCTTCGCGACCACCGCGATCCTCGCGGGCCGCTTCGTGAAGATCGTCGACGACAAGACCACGCAGGGCGACTACCAGGCGGGTCACTGCGGCCTGGGCGAGCGCGCGTTCGGCGTCGCCGAGCTCGACTCGGCGGCGACGACGGAGCCGGCGCACAGCGTCGAGCGTCGCGTCAACGTCGCCCGACGCGGGTCCATCGCCCGCGTGACGGCGGGCGCCGCCATCACGGCCGGTGACCTCGTGCAGTCCGACGCGGCTGGCCGCGCGATCACGTTCGACGCCGACGGCACGTTCGCGACGCTGGCGACGGGCGTCGTCGGCTCGAACAACGCGATCACCTGGACGTCTCGCCTCCCCGGCGACGACGGCGAGGAGATCACGATCACGATCGTCGACCCGGCCGGCAACAACGTGTCGCTGTCCGTCGACGTGGACGGCCGCGACATCGTCGTCACCGGCGCGACGGACGGCGCGTCGGTGCTGACCAGCACCGCCGCGCAGGTCATCGCCGCCGTACAGGAGCACGACACGGCCTCGCAGCTCGTCGACGTCGCCAACACCGGCGCCTCGTCGGGTGCCGGTGTCGTCGCCGCCGTCGCGGAGACCGCGCTCGCGTCCGGCGTGGACGTCGGCGTCGCGCTCGGCCAGGCCCTGACCACCGTGGACGACCTCGGCGACATCGTCGAAGTCGACCTGTTCTGAACCCAGAGAGGAGCTGATCCAAGATGTCGGATCCGTACCAGAATCCGACGGCATCGCCCCTCCTGGGGCCGTCCGTCAGCGGCACGCGTGTCACCGTCGACACGCTCACCAAGCAGCACACGAAGATCCCGCAGATCATCCGCGACCTGGTCGCGGCGAACGAGGGGTACTTCGCCGAGGAGATCTTCGCCACCCCCGGCTTCACCGTCGAGGGCGGCGCGATCGAGTACACGGAGTCCTTCCCGGAGGACCACTTCCTCGACCCCGAACAGACCATCGGTCCCCGCGCGCCGGGCTCCGAGGCGCCGATCGTCGGCTCGAAGCGCAAGGGTCCGAAGATCGCCCGCCCCGAGTCGTGGGCCGGTCAGATCGAGGTGCACGACGAGCAGCGTCGCCGCAACGACGTCATCACCGTGCAGGGCGACTTCCGCAAGGCGGCGAACACGTTCGCCGACAAGCTGCAGTCCCGCGCGATCGAGACGCTCGACGCGTTCATCGACGCGACCTCGCGGGAGATCGACTCCATCAACTGGGGTGCGGCCCTGTCGTCGGGCGTCCCGAACGCCGACCCGGCCACGCTGCCGCAGGTCACGTTCGCCGCGGTGATGAAGCAGTTCATCGCCGACAAGGCGGGCGTCCGGCCGGACCTGCTGATCCTCCACCAGGACGACGCGTTCCTGCTGGACCGGATCTACGGCGAGAAGCTCCCGGCCCTGCTCGATCGCTACAAGCTGCGGATGCTTGTCAGCCCGCAGCAGACGGCGACCGAGGCGGTGTTCGCGAAGGCCAAGCAGGTCGGTGTCATGGCGTTCGAGAAGCCGCTCGACACGGAGTACACCCGCGAGGGCAAGCGCAAGACGGACGTGTACACGATGGAGGCCACCCCGGTCTTCGTCGCACACGACGCCAGCGCGGTCCTGCGCGTGACCATCGGGACGCAGACCTGATGGAGTACCGCTACCGCAAGCTGTCGACCGTCGTGCGGCTGCTCGACGGGACGACGGCGTTCATCAACCGCGGGGACACGCTGCCCGACGACATCGACCCGGCGAACCTCGAGCACCTGCTCGAGCTCGGCTCGCTCGACGTCATCGGGGAGGGATCCCCGCCGCCTCCGCCGCCGGCGGATCCCGCCGATCCGCCGGCCGTGGGCTTCGACGCTCGCGGCAAGGACGCCGACGAGCTCGCGGACTGGCTGCGTTCGGAGCAGCCGACCGTGGATGAGGTGGTCGCCGCAGCGCAGGGTGATCCCGTGGCTGCCGCGGCCCTGCTCAACGCCGAGCGCACCATCACCGAGGGCGAGCCCCGCAAGGGCGTCGTCAAGGGCCTGGACGAGGTCGTCGAGGCCTCCTGAAGTTCCCCTCGCGCTGGCCTAACTGGCCTAGCGCGGATCCGGGCGGCGCCCGCTGAGCAGTTCTCCTCCGCGGCCGGTGGGCGCCGCCCCTTCTTCTTCGTCTGATCTTCGAGCCCGGGAGGGCGCATGGCTGAGTACACCAACCAGCGCTCCTACGCGCTGCCTCTCGCCGACGGCCGGATGCTCCCGCCGGGCCAGACGCGCAACATCGACGCCGAGGATCCGCACAATCTGGCGCTCATCACCGCGCAGGACCTCGTCCTTTACGACGCGGACACGCCGCCCGAGGATCCAGACGACCTGTACGTCAACACCGCACGCCGTCTGTTCCTCGCCGAGGATGGGCTGAATCCGCCGGCCACGGCCGACCGCGGCGGCGACATGGTCATCGGCGCCAACGGCGTCATCGGCAAGCGCGACGCCGAGGGCAACGTCACTCCCCATCTTTCGGTGGCAAGCAAGAGCCAGGCGGGCCTCCTCAGCGCGAGCGAAGCGGTCCCCGCCACGGTCGTCACCGGGGTCAGCGTGTCCGCGGCCGGCACGACCCTCACGGGTCCATCGGGATCGTTCAACGCCGGGATGGACGGGATGAACTTCTCCCTCCTGCTCGGTGGCAAGATCATCGCGACCGCGGCGAACATGGCCGACGCCGACGGCCAGGACGGCGGCTGGGAAGCCTCCCCGCTCGTCGGCACCGTCACGTACGTCTCGCCGACACAGCTCACGCTCAGCACGGCCGCCATCACCGCCGTCACGGATGGTGAGATCGTCATTGGCGAGGACCAGACCGCCGCGATCCAGGCCGCGCTGGACGACAGCCTTGCCTACACGATCCCTCGCGACACGACGTACTTCGTCGAGGATCTGTTCATCCGCTCGCGCCAGCAGCTCGTTGGCGAGGATCGCGCCACGTCACGGCTGTTCTGCCCGAGCGCGAAGGGCAACGCGATCCTGTCGTTCAACGCCTACGCGCCGGTCGCGGAGAACTTCACGATCATCGGCGGCGGCAGGGGTGAGCAGCCCGCCGAGGGCAACGTCACCCCGGACCCGTTCACCGAGGCCGAGTTCGCCGTTTCGATGGCCGAGTGCGGCTCCGGCATCACGTTCGGGAACGCCACGTTCCATCGCCGGTCGAACATCACGATCAAGCACTTCGGCGGCGGCTGGGAGACGGCCGACAACGAGCCCGATGCCGAGGGCTTCAACGGGATCAGCGCGTTCTACTCCACCCTCGGGTGCCGCCACGGCAAGGACGAGGGGCACCTTGCGCAGTTCAACCGCAGCGGGTTCTGCGAGGACAACTACTTCGACCCGACGCCCGAGCAGACGCTCGGCCGCAACTACGGCAACCACTGGGTCAACTGCCACGCCGACAAGAACCGGTACGGGTGGGGCATCGACTCCGGCGCGAGCAGCCGTGGCGGGTTGGTCGCGGACTGCACCTCGACGTGGAACATCATGTTCGGCTTCGAGGTCGTGCGCTCCCGCCACTACGTCATCCGCGACAGCAAGGCGTACTGGAACGGCCGGGGTCGCACGAAGGCGTCGAATTTCTACGTCCATGGCTCAGCGGGAGGCACCGCCACCTGCGAGTACACGGTGCTGGAGAACATCGACAGCCACGCGGCCGGCTCGCATGGCGTGAAGATCAGCGAGTTCGCGCACTACACGAAGGTCAGCGGCCGGGTTGCCTACAGCGGCCTGCTCGGCATTTTCATCACGAACGGGTGCATCGGCACGCGCATCGCGAACGAGACGCAGATCCGCAACTCCAACACGTCCGGGGCGGTCGACTGGACTGGCGCGGGCATCGCGGTCACGGGAACCACGACAGACGCCTGCACGGACACGAAGATCGGCCGAGTCACGATCGACGCCGGGTCCACCGCAGCGATGACGTACGGCGTCATCGAGACGGGCGACTGCACGGGAACGACCATCGACGACGAGGCTCTCATCACGGGAGCCACGACCCTCGCGGTGTCGCTCGCCGGATCAGCGTCTCGGGTCGGATCGGCGGCAAAGCGCCGCCGCCTCCTCCTCGCCAACGGCCTCGCGCTCAAGGGCGAAACGTTCGACCGCAGCCTGGCCCAGGGCGCGTTCGCCCCCACCGCCGGGGACGTGCGCGGCGTCCTCGTCCCGCTGCTGGCCGGCGAGAAGATCACGAACCTGTACTGCCACGTCACGGCGGCGGGCTCGGGCGTCACGCTCGCGAAGGGCGTCGTCTACAACAAGGCGGGCACGACTCTGCTGGCCTCGACGGCTGACATCGACTCGGAGTTCAACTCCGGCACGGGCGTGAAGGGCGGAGCGCTCTCCTCGGCGTGGACCGCCCCGACCGACGACGTGTATTTCGTCGGGTTCGTGTTCGTCGGCGGAACCTCCCCGACGATCCTTCGCGGCACGTCTGGGATCTCGGGCTACTCGTCGCAGGCGGCATCGGGCGGCATCGCTGGCTCGGTCGTCAACACGGGGCAGACGGACGCCCCGGCGACGCTCACGCTGACCGGTACGGGCACCGTCCCCTGGTTCGGCTGGTCCTGACCGCGTAGCATCTGGCGGGTGCTGAGGCCCGTTGGACTGGACAGGCGACCGGAGATCGCCGCCGCTGCTCTAGCCGTCGCGCTGGCCGTCCTCGTGGGCGGGAGCCTCACCCTCGACTGGGTGACGCCCCGCGTCGTGCAGCTCGCGATCGGGGCGGGGCTTGTCGCGGTGTTCGTCCGGCTGGACAACGACGCCCCGATGATCCCCCGCGTCCTTCGGCCGGCAACGGCCGTGTTCGCGTCCAGCCTGCTCGCCTCGTCGTCGACCTTCTACCTCGTCGGGGACGAGTTCGAGACCGCCTACCTGCCGCTGTGGCTGGTGCAGACGCTCGGGTTCCTCGCCGGGCACCTGGCGTTCCCCCGCATGTCCCGGCGGCTGCGCGGCGCGCAGCTCCGGGTGAACCTCCGCAAGCTCGACCGCTACGCCTGGTGGATGTTCTGGGTCTGCCTCGCCGCGGCCGTCATGTACCTCCGGACGGTCGGGATCGGCGCGCTGGGCGGCGACCTCGAACAGAGCCGCATCGACGCAGCGCAGGGCACCACCGGCTACCTGCGACTCATCGCCTTCCTGACCCCGGCCGCCGCGGCGCTCCTGTTCGCCACGCGCGGGCGGCGCGCATGGTTCCCGGTCGCTGCGGCGGCCCTGTTCATCCTCTCTGTCGGGTCGCGCATCCCGCTCCTGTACTTCGCCTTCCCCCTCGTCGTCGTGGTCGCGCTCGTCGGCCAGAAGATCAAGAGCCGCCACATCGTGGTGGTCGCGATCCTGGCGCTGGTCTTCCTCGGCTGGTACGGCGCGTTCCGCATCGAGGGCCAGGAGGGCCTGAACAATCACCCGATGTACAAGGCCGCCGTCGCACAGGGCGACACCACGCAGGTCGCGATGACCGCCGTGGAGCACTACGCCGGGGTGATCCCCGCCAACGCGGTGCTCGTCAAGCGCCTCGTCGACCAGGAGCGCATCCCGCTCCAGTACGGCCAGACGTACACGACCCTGTTTATCAGCGTCCTGCCGGGCCGCCAGGTCAGCCCGGACATGATGGTCCGCGAGGCGTCGAACAAGGAGTTCATCGGCGGCGGCATCCCCCCGACCTTGATGGGCGAGGGGTACATGAACTGGGGCTGGCCCGGCGTCTTCCTGAACGCGATGGCGCTCATGCTCCTGGCCCGCTACTGGGGCTCCGTCGTCGTGAGCGTCTACCGCTCGGGCGACCGCTACCAACTCCGGGTCGTCGCCCTGATCTACGGCTACGTGATCGCCTGGGCGGTGTTCGCCCAGACCTCCGGGTTCGCGGGCTCCGCGACGATCACGCTCGCGACGTTCCTGGTGTTCGTCGCCATGCGGCGACTCGCTCGCGCCTGACTCCCCAGCCTGGGGAAAAACGGGGGAGCAGCACCCAACACAGGAGGCCCGCGATGGCGCTCACACCGCTCGGCTACATCGTCTACTACCTGTTCCGCTGCGTCGGCCTAGCCGCCGCCATCCGCCTGGGGATCCGCGACTGGCGGCTTGAGCTCGCCGACCGCCAAGCCCAGAAGCACATGCCCTGACCGGGAGGACGCCGCGTGCCCATCGAAGTCACACCCTCCCGCGAGGACGTCGCCAAGCACGTCACCGAGCACCTGCGTGATGCCAACGGCGCACGCCTGGACGACTTCCGCGAGTCCGGCACGCCGCCGACGCGCACCGACGCCGACGCCGCCATCACGACCGCCAACCTCGTCATCCGCGGCAAGGTCGGTGCGATCCCCGACACCGCCGAAGGTGAAGAGTGGGAGGCCGTCGGCGCGCTCATCAACGAGGTCGCCGCGATCTACGCCGCGCTCATCCTGCTGCGGCCGATGCCCAATGCCGAGCCCGAGTACGACCGGCTCAAGGACCTGTACGACACGCTGCTGGCCGACACCATCGAGGCCCGGCAAGAGGTCGGCGACGGCGAGGACCCGTCCGACAGCGACGACACGCCCGCCGCCAGCGCGTACGGCGCGTTTCCCGCGGCGATGACGTCGCTCGACGAGGTGTTCTGACCTCATGGCAGGGCTCGAGCTTCGCATCGACGAGTTCGGCGATGTGCAGCTCAGCCGACGGCTGCTGCGCTTCGGCGACGCCGCCGGGGACATGAGCCCCGCGTTTCGGAACATCGTCGACGAGTTCGCCCGCATCGGCTGGCAGCAGTTCAGCAGCGAGGGGCAGTTCGCATCCGCCGGCTGGGCGCCGCTCGCCGCATCGACCATCGCCGCCAAGGGGCACGACACCATCCTGTCCGCCGACGGCGACCTTGAAGAGTCGCTGACCGGCACCACCGACGGGCCGCTGCGCGAAGTCACCATCCGCCGCGACGAGATGGCGTTCGTCAGCCGCGTGGACTACGCGCGCTACCACCAGACCGGCACCAGCCGGATGCCGCGCCGCCGGCCCTTCGAGCTGCGCGACCGAGACCGACGGAAGGTGGTCAAGATCATGCAGGAGCACCTCGTCGCCGACCTGCGGTCCGGCGGGCCGCTGCGCGCATGACCGCGTTCGGCGCCTTCACCCTGCTCGACCGCATCGAGGCCGCCGCGCTGGCCACCCTGTGGCACTGGCTGCCGACGTACCTGTCCAAGGTTGAGGTCCAGGCCGGGCTGACCGCCGGGGACATCCCCCGCCCGGAGAGTTGGAAGATCATCGCGTCATGGGATGAGCTCGACACCGACGGCGCGAGCCCCTACCCGGCGCTCGCCGTCATCAGCCCCGGCGCCACCGACCTGCAGCGCAACAGCCGCATGGGCCACGACGGATGGGCGAACCTCACCGTCGGCGCCGCGGTCAGCGCCGAGAACCGCCGCTTTGCCCGGATCACCGCACAGCGGCTCTGCGTCGCCGCGTGGCTCGTCCTGCTCGACAAGCACGAGCTGCGCGCCGACCTTGGCGACGACGGCTGGTCCTGGGATGAGGACCATGACCCCATCGCCGAAGGCGTCCGCACCCTCGGGCCCGATCTGACCCAGACGCCGCCCGGCGACCGCCGCAATCGCGCCGCCTGCACCGTGGACATGGGGTTCTACATCCCCAACCTCGTCACGCAGGACCCCGGCCCCGAAGCGCCGGGCGCCGCCGACGGCATCACACCCGTGCCCGACTGGCCCACCGCCGACGCGGTGGACATCGACATCGACATCGCACCCAACCCCTAGGAGGGGCCGTGCCCAAGAAGTACCGCTACATCGGCTCCGCGCCGACAGATCTCGCCTGCGGCAAGGTCGTCGCCACGGGGACGGGAGACATCACCACCGTCGACCCGAAGGCGCTGCCCGACAAGCAGCTCATCGACGCCGGCCTGCTCGTCGAGCAGACCGCCAAGCAGGCCGCCAAGGCGGCCGCGACCACGGAGGCTGACCAGTGACCCTTCCGGGCCCCATCATCAGCACCGGGACGCGCCGCCCCGTGGCCGCGTTCCCGACCACCAAGAGCATCTTCCTGACCGGCGAGTCCGAGAAGGGGAAGGCCGGCACGCCGTACCTGCTGCGGTCCATGGCGGACTTCGAGCGCTACCTCGGCGACCGGCTCGCCGCGAACTCGCTGCTGTACGACGGCTGCGAGCTCATCTTCGCCATCGCCGCCCGCCGCGGCGTCAGCGTGCAGGTCTACACCAGCCGCGAGGTCGGCCCGAGCGCCGCGCGCGCCAGCGTGGTCCTCGACGACGGCAGCGCCGTCGACACAATGCGCGTCCTGGCCAAGGGCGAGGGCAGCTACGGCAACGCCCTCAACGCGGCGATCGTCGCCGGGGATACCGCCGGGTCGTTCGTCCTGGTCATCACCCATGGCACCGACGGCGAGCTGGAGCGCAGCACCGAGTGCGCCACCGTCACAGAGTGCATCGCGTGGGCCGAGCAGTACGCCGAGCATGTCGACGTCGAGGATGTCGGCACCTCGAGCCTGGATCCCGCGGTCGTCGCCGCGACGTCGCTGAGCGGCGGCGATGACGACCGGGCGAACATCACGCAGACCGAGGTCAGCCTCGCGTGGGACGCGCTCGGCGCCAACCTCGGCCCCGGGTACGCCTGCTCGAACGGGCGCACGACGACCGCGGCGCACACCAAGGTCATCACGCACGCCGCCGCGCGCAACCGCGTGCCGCGCCTGACCGCGTCGAACACCGACACCGACTCGACGCTCTCGGCGCAGGCCGTCGCGGCCAAGGCCGTCGCCGACCACGACACCGGCTACCTCGTCTGGCCGTACGTCCAGATCCGCGCGCTCGCGGGCAGCAGCCCGCGCCGTGTCCCGGCCGACGTGGCCGCCGCCGCGCTGGAGGCGTGCAACGACGTTGCCGGGATCACGCCGAATCAGGCGGCGATGTCGAGCTTCGGCATCCTCGACCCCGACATTCTTGTCGGCCTGGAGTACGCCGAGCCCGACGACGCGCTGCTGACGATGTTCAGCGAGAAGGGCATCGTCCCGTTCCGCGTGCTCAAGGACGGCACGACGCGGCTCTACGACCTCATCACGCTCGCCAATCCGCTGACCAACCCGGAGATGGTCCAGTCGGGCGTCGGGCGGCTGCTGATGACGCTGAAGGCCGAGTTCGAGCCGGTCGCCGAGCCGTTCGTCGGCCGGGAGATCACGCAGCAGAACCTCACCGACCTGCGCGACGACATCGAGAACGCGCTGAAGAAGTACCCGACCAGCATCTACGGCTACACCGTCGCCGCGCACGCCCTCGACGAGTGCCGCGAGGAGAAGGAGTTCCGCGTCGACGCACTCATCCAGGTCACGCCCGGTGGCCGGACCGTCCGCATCCCGATCACGAAGGAGGGCTCGGCCACATGACCCTGCAGGCGAACATCCGATACCGGTCGGTGTGGAGCGCCGACGGCGGCACGCGCGACCTGGGCGCCGGCCGCGAGAAGTCCGGCGGCGAGATCACCGTCGCGGCGGGCAAGTCCCGCCCTGGCGGCGGCGAGGCCGAGTACGTCCACACCGGGCCGTCCACGCAGGCGCCGATCGTCATCGTCTACGAGCTGTGGGTCATCCGCCCGCACCTCGCCTGGATGCGGTCGGTCATCGAGCGCGCGTCGGCGTCGCTGTCCGGCCAGGTGCTGGAGGGCAACGTGCCGGTGGAGACGTTCGAGGCGGTCAACGCCGTCCCGATCCGCATCGGTGAGATCACGTCGGACTCGACCGCCGAAGAGGACAAGGCGACGGTCGAGGTCGAGTACATGGTCGGCGCGCGGCCGTGAGCACCATCCGCGAGCGCGTCGCCGCACGGCGGCGCGCGATGCTCAGGGACGTCAACGAGGGCGAACGGTTCGCGCTCCCCGGCTACGACGACCAGCTCTGGGTCAAGATGCGCTACCTGCGCGACGACGAGTTCGCGGACATCAACGTCCGCCACGACGCGCCGTTCGCCCGCATCTGCGAGCAGGTCGTCGTCGCGTGCGACGGGTTCTATGAGACCGACCCGGACGCCGAGCAGCCCGAAGACGGGCCGCCCGTGCTCAAGCCGGTCACCGTGGACGGCAAGCACGTCCGGTTCGACCGTGACCTCGCCGGGTGGATGGACTTCGTCGACGAGGTCACGCTCGACGGCAAGGTCGACCCGGTCGACGTGCTCCGCGCGATGCTCCCCAAGGAGCAGCACATCCGGCTGCTGCACGGCGCCTACACCGTGTGGCTGGTCTCGGCGTCGTCGGAGGTCGACGCTCGCCTGGAGGGGGAATCCGAGCCGACCCAGACCTCCTAGCCGCCGTCCAAGAGGGCGTGCGGCAGGACATCTGGGGCATGTCGGCGCGAGAGTATTTCGACGCCGACGAGGACATGCGCGCGTTGCTGCGGCTGACGTGCGACGCGAAGATCGAGCGGCTGACGAGGGACGGTGATGCGTGATGGAAGAGGTCGGCGCACGCGTCTCGCTGAAGAACGCTCGCAAGGCGCAGCAGGACGCCAAGGGCGTGTCGAAGGAGATCGCCGGCATGGGTACCGCGGCGCAGCAGGCGTCGCGGCGCATGACGGCGATCGGCACCGCGAGCCGCGGCATGGGCGCCGGGCTGCTCGGCGTCGGCCGGACCGCCGCGTATGCCGCCGCCGGCGGCGCCGCGCTCGGGGTCGCGTTCGGCGTGAAGACCTACCGGGCCTTCGACGAGTCGCGGAAGATCGCCGCGCAGACGAACGCCGTCATCAAGGCCACCGGTGGCGCGGCGAAGGTCAGCGCCGACGACGTGTCCGCACTCAGCCAGTCGCTGAGCGAGCGGACCGGCGTCGACGACGAGCTCATCCAGTCCGGGTCGAATCTGCTGCTGACGTTCAAGCGGATCCGCAATGAGGCGGGCAAGGGCAACAAGGTCTTCGATCGCGCGACCGCCGCTGCCGTGGACCTCTCCGCGGCAGGGTTCGGGTCGCTGGACTCGACGAGCAAGCAGCTCGGCAAGGCGCTCAACGACCCGGTGAAGGGCATCACCGCGCTGAATCGTGCGGGCGTGACGTTCACGCAGGGGCAGAAGGACCAGATCAAGGCGATGACCGAGTCGGGCAATCTGCTCGGCGCGCAGAAGATCATCCTGCGCGAGGTCGAGTCGCAGGTCGGCGGCTCTGCGGAGGCGCAGGCCACGAGCCTGGACAAGCTCAAGGTCGCCTGGGGCAACATCGAGGAGGCCATCGGCTCCGGCGTCGCTCCGGCCGTGGACGCGATCAGCGCCGACCTGACCGACCTCGCCCGCGACGCGCTGCCGTCCGTGGAGAAGGCCGCGGCGCGGGTCGGCGGGATCTTCCGCAGCGACGAGCTGGACTGGGTCAGCAAGCTCAAGTTCAGCGGGCGCGCCGTCGGGCAGGAGCTCGGCCCGGAGATCGCGCCGCTCGTCGACATCCTCGAGGCCGAGGTCGGCAAGCTTGACGCGGGCGCAGCGATCGGCGGCGCGATCGAGAAGGGCGCCCCGGTCATGGCCGACGCGCTCGCTGCGCAGGTACCGCGCATGGCGTCCGCGTTCGTGACTGCGTTCCGCGAGGCGGGCCCCGGCGGACAGTTGCTCACCGTGGCACTGCTGGCCGCGAAGTTCGGCGCGTTCCGTGGCGCCGGCGCCGCGGCGGCGGGCATGTTCACGTCGAGCTTTCGCACAAGCGCGACGACGTCCGGCGTGTTCAGCCAGGTCGGCCGCTCCGGCGGTGCGAAGGTCGGCAGCGGCATCGTCCTGCACGGCGGCAACGAGGTTGCCAACGGCGCGAAGGGCGGCAAGCTCGACGCGGCCGGGCGCGCGATGGGGACGGCGCTCAGCGCCGCCGCCGTCTTGATGCTCGTCCCGGCGATCCGCGATGCGCTCATCGCGGAGTTCCCCGACCTCGCGCGCTACAGCGGCTCGGACGGATGGGGCAATCTCGCCGACGACCTCGGCATCACCGGCAACGGGCCGTCGAACAGTACGGCCGGCACGAGCCGCAATGAGCGTCCCGCGACGCCGCAGCAGCGGCGCGATGCGGGCGTTCCCCCGGGCGCGTCGATGGATGCGCCCCCACCGCGCGCGGACCCGACGAATCCGCTCGTCCCGCAGGGGCCGTTGACGACGCGCGGGGCGAACTTCCGCCTGCCCGATCCGGGCATCCGGCGCGGGGAGTCGCTGACCCTGGCCGGGCCGCTCGTCCTGCAGCTCAAGGACGGCACCAAGCTGCACGAGGAGAACGTCAAGATCGAGGCGCGCCGCGAGCGTCGCCGCTGACCGGGGAGGTGCCGCATGGCACTGTTCGCAGAGCAGGTCCCCGGGTCCGCGTTCGGACGCATCCCCGGCGTCGGCACCACCGGCGGCGTCCCGCCGCGGTACGTCCTCTTTCAGCCCGACCCGCCCAGCGTATTCGGCGTCACCGCGCAGCTCACCGCCGACGTCGCCGTCCCCAACGCGGGGGACGGCAACGTCGAGCGCCAGGAGATCCCGCGTCGCACCGCCCGCACCGTGTGGAAGGGCCGCGCGCCGATCACCCTGCAGGTCCCGATCCTGCTCGATGGGTGGGCGCGACGCCTGAGCATGGAGGCGTCGATCCGCAACCTCGACGCGATGATGGGCCGCGGGCGCGCCGGCACGCCGACCGGCCCGCTGGATCTCATCATCGACGCGTCCGGCTGGGTGCCCTACGACCAGCGCACGCAGCCCGACCTGCGGTGGTGGATTGAGGGCATCGAGTGGAGCGACAGCGTTGACGACGTCATCCGCCGTGACGACGGGCACCGCGTCCGGCAGGCCGCCGTCGTCCAGCTCGTGCAGGTCGTCCGCGGCCCGGTCGCTCTGCGCGCGTCGAGCGGCGCGCGCGCCCGCGACCAACTGCGCCGCGACACGCAGCTCACGTACACCGTGCGCAGCGGCGAATCCCTGCGTGACGTGGCTCGCAAGTTCTACGGGCAGACGTCGCGGTGGGAGGACATCGCCCGCCTGAACAACCTGAGCCATCCGACCGTGGCCGCCGGCCGCACGCTGCGGCTGCCGTCGTGACGATCACCGCACAGCAGGCCGCCGCCATCGCGCGGCTGCCCGGCGAGCGCAAGCCCGCGCTGCCCGATCTCGACGTGCAGAGCCTCGTCCTGAACGTCGTCAACCAGCGCAAGCTGAGCGTCGACGTTCGCGAGATCGTCACGAACTCGAGCTTGCGCCGGTCGATCGAGGGCGCCAGCGAGTTGACCCTTTCGATCCTCGACGAGGACCGCGAGCTGCTGCGGTCCGGGCGGCTGGAGCGCGCGATCGACGTGCAGATCGCCGGGGAGTGGTTCCGGTACGTGCACCCGTCGAAGACCGGCGACATCCTGACCCTCGAACTGGAGCCGCGCGGCGTCGCCCGACTGCGGACGCACACCAAGCCGCGGAAGATCTCGCGGTCGAAGCTGACGATGGCTCAGTTCGCGCAGGGCCTGGTCCGCGCCGAGAAGCTCTACCCGCTGGGGTTCTACTGCCCGGAGCTCAACAAGCGCCAGCCGATCGCGAGCCTCGACCGCTCGCAGCGCGACGCGCTGCGCCAGCCCGGTATCGGGTCCGGCGTGAAGCTGTACGGCAAGGACCCGAGCACGCCGCTGACGCGCCGCCAGTTGCGTAACGCCGAGACCGCGCTGAAGGTCGGCGAGGACAAGGACGCCCCGAAGCTCGCGCTGAAGGCCGCGCTGCTCGCGGGGATCGTGGAGGCACCGAACTTCGACAACCCCACCGGCGGGGACCGCGACAGCCGCGGCATCCTGCAGGTCCGCGTCAGCATCCACGGCGTCGACGTCGCCAAGAGCGTCGAGAAGTCCTACGAGAAGTTCTACACCGAGGGCTTCTACGGCCGCGGCGGCGCGATCAAGCTGGCCCGCGAGAACCCGACGAAGTCGGCAGGGTGGATCGCCCAGCAGGTGCAGGGCTCCGGGTTCCCCGACCGCTACGACGTCTACAGCAAGCAGGCCGACGCGATCCTCGACGCCTACACCGGCGGCGTGGTCGACCGCTCCACGTACTTCGCCCCGTACGAGTACATGGTCGGCGCGCCTGACGGCCCGAACGGCGAGAACTACTGGGACGCGCTGCAGCGCCTGGCCACCGACGACGACCGCGGATGGCGCGCCTTCGAGGTCGCGAACACCATCTTCTTCGCCGGGGAGGCGGACCTGTTCCGCGGCCGGCCGCGCGCCCTGCTGAGCGAGTACACCGACGGCGTGCTGGGAATCGACTTCGGCGCGAACGACACGAAGGTCGTCAGCGAGTGCGTGGTCTCCTGCTACGCCGACATGTGGGCCGCGCCGCCCGGGTCGGTCGTGCTGCTCGAGGAGATGGGTCCGGCCAACGGCCGGTGGCTCGTCGCCGACATCGACCGCAAGGACCTGTTCGACGACCTGACGACGATCACGCTGCGCAAGCCCGCCGAGGAGATGCCCGAGCCGCGCGGCGAGACGCGCAGCCGTGCGACGATCGAGACCGAGACCGTCGCGGGCGCGTCGATCCCGTCCGAGCTGGCGGGCAGCGAGGTCGCGAAGGCCTACCAGAAGGCCGTCGAGATCGACCGCCGCAAGTACGACTACCAGTGGGGCGGCGGGCACGGCGTGCTCGGCGAGCCGACCGGCGGGCCCGGCAAGGGTTACGACTGCTCCGGGTTCGTCTCCGCGGTCCTCGGCGTCGCGGATCTGGGGATCACAGCGCCGCTAACGACCGTGGGCCTGAACACCTGGGGGCAGCCCGGCAAGGGCAAGTACCTGACCGTGTGGGTCAAGGAGAACGGCAACGCCCGCCAGTCGCACACGTTCCTGGAGTTCACGATCAACGGCCGGTCGGAGTTCTTCGAGGCCGGCGGCACCCGCGGCGCGAAGACCGGCCGCCGCTCGTCGCGCTCGACCGAGGGTTTCCAGCCGAGGCATTGGGGTGGGACATGACGACGCAGGCGCAGATCGCCCGAGAGTCCGTGCGCGCGGCGAGCAAAGGCCGTCTGGAGGGCGAGATCGCGTCGGATCCGGCGGACGTGACCGAGCTCGTGCGCGTGAAGGTCCCGAACCCGGGCGGCAAGCCGCAGGAATTCGGGCCGCTGCGCTGGGGCCCTGAGCGCGACGGCGTGCTGCCGCAGCCTGGCGACCGGTGCGTGATCGAGCAGGCCGCGAATACGCGGCAGTGGTGGGTCACCTGCTGGTGGCCGCTGGACTACGAGGAGGCCTGATGCCAACGACGCGTGCCGAGACGCCACAGCTCGCCATCCCGCTGCGGTTCACGCCCGACGGCCGTGAGGCGCTCGTCGAGCAGGGGACGCTCGAAGAACTCACGCAGCACGCCGTCGTCGGCGCGCGCATCCTGCGCGGCAGCCTCGACGCGGACCCATCGTTCGGCACCAGCGACCAGACCGGGCGCGAGGGCGGCATCAACACCGACCAATTCGCCGCCGAGCTCACGAGCTGCGACCCGCGCGTCGAGCCCGTCATCGACCAGGTGATGGACGGCGCAGAGGCGATCGTCGACACCCGCATCAGGGAGGCCCGAGGTGGCTGAGTACATCGGCATCGAGATCGACGACGACCAGGCGACGATCCGCGAGGACATCACCGACCGCATCATCGCCGTCATTCCGAACTGGCTGCCCGTCCGCGGCGGCCTGATCTACCTGCTCGCCGACGGCGTCGCGTTCGTCATCGCCGAGCTCTACGGCATCCTGCGCCTCGTCACCACCGCGATCTTTGCCGTGTACCTGACGAAGCTCGCGGGCATCCCCGCGCACGCCGCGACCCCGTCGACCGCCACCACGACATGGACGAGCTCGACGCTCTCCTACACCGTGGATGCCGGGACCATCGTGGGCATCGACGACGGCGCCGGGGGCCTCGTCGCCTTCGAGGTCACCGAGGACGTGTCGACCGTCGACGGCGAGGCGAGTGTCGAGATCATCAGCCAGGACACCGGCGAGTTCACCGCCGAGCTGAGCGGCGACGTGGTCCTGCTCGACAGCGAGCTGGCCGCCGAGCTCGACGGCCTGACGATCGTGCTGGACGCCGACACCGCCGGCGGGACCGACGGCGAGTCGCTCGACGACCACATCGCCCGCGGGTCCGAGCGCCTGCAGCTCTCCTCAGACGACGTGATCCGCGGCGACGACGCTGCGATCCTCGCCCGCCAGACCACAGGCGTGTGGCGCGCGATGGCCGTGGACAACTACGACGTCGCGACCGACGACGACGCGGCCGAGGGCAAGATCGCTCTGGCGCTACAGGCCGAGGACGGCGGCGCGGTCAGCTCACCGATCAAGGCCACGGTCCTCGCCGACGTGCAGGAGTCCACGATCGTCGGGCTGGAGGTCGCCATCGCCGACCCCGACCCGACCGCGGTGGACGTCCGGTTCGACTTCATCGCCCACGAGGGCTACGACACCGCCGACGTCAAGGATCGCGCGGAGGCTGCGGTCGAGGCGTTCCTCGCGTCGAACCTCTGGGGCACCCTGCCGTTCGGCGACGAGCTGATCTGGCGCCCGCAGCCGACCGTGTACCTCTACGACGTCGCGCAGGTCATCCTCAGCGTGGAAGGCCTGGACCGGATCGACACCGGCACCCTGGAGATCCGCGAGGACGGCGGCTCGTGGGGTACCGCGGACGTGGTCCTCGGCACGAAGCCCTGGAGCATCGCCGAGCCCGGCACCGTCACCGCGACGGCGGTCACCTGATGCCGTTCCCGACGATCGGCGCGCTCGCACAGCGCGTCTACGACCAGATCGGCCAGGCGCAGAAGGCCGGCGACGACGAGGCGGGCGGCTGGACGCTGGCCGGGTTGACGGGCGCGCTACTCGACCCGATCCAGTGGGTGTCCGACGCGCTGACACCGGACGGCGACGACCCGCCGGCCGGGAAGCTGCTGGACCCCGACGAGACGCCGAGCGTGCTGATCCGCTGGCTGGGCCAGTGGCACGGCGTGCGGACGACGATCGGCGCGGCCGAGGCGGTACAGCGCGACGAGGTCAAGACCGCGGCGGGCCGCAAGCGCGGCCGGACCACGTCGATGATCGCCGACGTCAAGCGCACTCTGACCGGCGACCAGTTCGTCGCCGTCGTGCAGTTTGTCGACGGCAACCGGTGGCGTGCCGCATTCCGCACGCTGCCCGCCGAGACTCCGGATGCCGCCGCGACACTGCGCGCTGCGATGGGGCAGAAGCCCTACGGCGTGATCCTCGAACACGCCGAGTCCGATTCGCCGCTGTGGGACGAGATTCCTGCGGGCGTGACCTGGGACGACATCGCACCTGGCGTGACCTGGGACGACGTGACGATCGACGACGTGGAGGCCTAGATGCCCTACAGCCCGACCTACAACCCGTTTGGCCTCAGCGTCCCGTCGGGCGGCGACGACCTCCGCGCGGGGGACGACGCCATGCGCGACCTGGCCGACAAGATCAGCGCCGCGTTCGAGATTGCCGACACCCTTCCGGCGTCGCCCCGCGACGGGCAGCTCGTCATGTATCAGGACGCGGCAATGGCCGCCGTCGGTCACGTCTGGCCGCTGCGCTTCCGGTCAGGATCTCCACAGCCGACAAAGTGGGAGCCCGTCGGTGCCGCACCTGTGATGCTTGAGAACCCTGGCAGCTTCACGATTCCTAGCACGACCTTCGGTAGCTATGACGGCAATACCTACACCGCAACCCTGCCAGGCGTTTATCTGCTCGAGTTCGGCGCGCAGACGAATCTGCCCATCAACTCGGCGGCGTACATCGTCCCCTCGATCAACGGCACGACCTTCACGGCTCATCAGGTCTTCCACACCAACCCCAACGCAGCCCCAGCCGGTAACAGCTTTGTGTCGCGAAAGGTGTTGGCGACGGTCGCTGTTGGTGACGTGCTCGAGCTCTACTACAAGTACGCGCTGAACCCCGGCGACCTTCTGAACCGGTGGCTATCAATCCTGCCGGTTCGAGTTTCCGCCGCCTAATCGGGGCAATCCTCGCGCGCTGCCCTCCAGGTCCGCAGGCCATGGCGAGTCACCCACGCTCGGCCGCGGACCTCACAGGCGAGGCCTGTTCCATCTGCCTCATATCGAAGAGAGCATGACCACGTCTTGCGTGGGCGCGCGCGGCACTCTGCCTCAAGGCTGAATCGGACCACTTCGCCTGCCGACGCGGCATCCAACACGGCGTCCGGAACATCTCCGATGTACGCCCATTCCATCTCGGCCTCGACCTCGGTCGTCGAAACCGTGCGCTCACGCGCCTCAGACGGCGCGCCGCATACCGAGAACGCAAGCATCGCTCCGATCAGGACTCGTCTCACCATGCAACGACCGTACCGCCAACAGTGGCCAGCACGCGCCGCGTGTGCCAAGGAGACGCGCCCGTGAACCCCATCAGATCCGGCGACGTCCGCCGCGCCTACATCCTCACCCACCCCGCAATCTTCCTGATCGCGCTCGGGTCCGGGGTCAGCGGCATCCTGTGGCTGCTCATCCCCAGCGCCCTGGCCACCAGCCCCATCGCCACCAGCGACGGGCTCGTCGAACTGCTCTGGGCCGCCGCGCTCGCAGTCGGAAGCTGGACCGTCGTCGCCGCGTTCTGCCGCGCGCCGCGCGGCGCACGATGCGAGGTCGCCGGCCTCCTGCTGATCGCCGCCTGCTACCTCGGCTACGGCGTCGCGATCCTCATCGAACGATCCACCGGGCGCGTCTCGGCCAGCCTCTTCTTCATCGTCGCCGCCGCCTGCTTCGGCCGCGCCATCGCCCTGCGCTTCGAGCCCGAGATCGTTCCATGGAACCGGCGTACGCGCTTCTAGGAGTCGGCGCACCGGATCCGGCAACCACCATCGCCGTCGCACTGATCGGCGCCGCGGGGATGCTGATGGCCCGCTGGCTGCCGAAGACCCGATCCGAAGCGCAGGTCGACAACAGCGCCGCCCGCCTCGCCGACGCGCAGGCGTGGGGCGAGCTCGTCGACAGCCTCCGCGCCCGCGTCGAGCAGATGGGCAAGGACCTGGAGAAGGACCGCGCCCGCTACGAGGCCGAGCTCGCCGCCGAGCGCGCCGAGTGCGACCGCCGGATCAACGCGCTCGAGGGCCAGGTCGCCGACTTCAAGCAGCAGGTCTCAGAACTCCGCGCGCGCATCGACGCGGCGTAGCCACCTCGACCCCCGGGAGGTCCACATGACCGCGAAGGACCGAGCGATCGTCGCCCGATGGCGAGCGCGCCTGAAGATCCGCCAGGGACTGCTCAACGCCGCCCGCCGGCGCCACGAGTGGAACCCGACCGCGACGAGTCGTGCGACGCTCGACAAGCGCAAGGGGCAGGTCGCCGAAGCCGAGCGGGTCATCGCGCGCCACAGCGGTGGCCGGCCGAAGATCGTCCGCCTCGCCGTCACGATCGCCCTGCTGTGGGGCGCGCTGGGCGGCGTGCAGCGCACGATCGGGCACTACACCGCCGGGCTGCGCGACACGAGCGACGCGCACGCCATCGCCCTGTGGCGCGGCTACCACGCCCAGCACAAGGCGCAGGGGTGGGGCGGCATCGGCTATCACCTCGGCATCACCAGCGCCGGGACCATCGTCCTGCTGCGGCCCGTCAACGGCAAGGGCGCCCACACCGCCGGAAAGAACACCGGCAGCATCGGCATCGTCGTACACGGCGGGCCTGGCCAGCGGATGACCGAGCGCCAGCGCGCAGCCCTGGAGTGGCTGTACGACAACGCGCACACCACCGCGATGCCCGCCAGCCACCGCCCGCCGCGCAGCCTGCGCGACGTGCCGCACACCGTGCACCGCGACCACAACGCCACGCAGTGCCCCGACACGTACGCCCTCGACTACAAGGCCTGACCATGAACCCCGTCACCGTCACGCGCAGCGCCGCGCAGAACGCGACCGTCCAGCACCCGACCGGCGTCATCGCCCTCGCGACCACGCTTTTCGTGTGGGTCGTCGAACAGGCCGGGCTCGGTCTGCCGGCGGCGGTCGCCGCCGCGCTCGTCGGACTGGCTGCTGCGGCCGTCGCCTACCTCACGCCGCGCGTCGCCGAGGATCTCGGCATCGCGCGGCCCGCCGGCCTGACCGGCCTGGCCGTCACCGTGCTCGTGTGGATCGGTGAGATCGCCGGGCTGAACCTGACACCCGAGATCGCCGCGAGCATCGTCGGCCTGGCGGTCATCGTCGTGAGCGCGCTGCGACCCCGGTATCCGCGCGTTGCTGCGGCTGACCTCGACGACGCGGGGCCTGACGATGACGCGCTCTGACCTGATGTGCCTCGTCGGCGGCCTCGTCGCCGGGGTCCTGCTCGGCGTCACCGTGCACGTAACCACCCGCTGAGCGCAGCGACTGTCTCTCGAAGCCCCCGGCCAATAGGCCGGGGGCTTTCGTCGTTCTATGGCGTCATCGCACTCGGGTAAGCAGCGCGGCGAGCCCGATCGGCACGAGTCCGACGACGACCTCGACCGGACCGAGGCCTGCATCACTACCCGCCGCGCCGACGATGATGAGCAGGCCGACCAGGAACAGAACGGCGGCCACGACCAGAGCGATCACCCGCGCCGCGCTCACCGGGACGCACCGTGCGCGCAACAACGAGAATGGTCAAGCAGTCGAAACAAAGCCATATGCTGGGGTTTCCTCACTCTTGCTTCCGTGGACTTCTCGCAAATTGCGACCTTTCTGATAGGCCGAAACCTTGCGGTACCGCTGGCCGTCTGTACCGTCGAAGACATGGCCCCACGGACGAACAGCCGTTCCCATCCGCAAGATGCTTTACGGTCTCTGACCTCGGAGTCGACGGGCGCCGACGAACCGAGGTCATCCGCAGCAGGGACGGGTGGGGATGCAGCGCCCGCAGATGGTTCGAGGTCACCGATGGCCAATCCGAAAGACGCAGTACCGCTGCTCCACAAGGTCCCCGAGAGCGCGCCGGCCGCAGTCCCAGCCCCAAGCCTCCGGCGCACCGAGGGCGAAGCACTCGCCGCGATGGGTGCGGCGGCAAGATCTACGGCGCTCACGCTCCCCGAGGTTTCCGAGCTGCGCGCCGAGTTGCTTGAGTCGGCTGACCGCTACTGCCTGCTGGCGCAACTTCGCGGGGTCCGCGCGGCCCCGCCGCTTGTAGCAGCGTCTCCTCGATCAGGCTGAGTCGCCCGAGCGCCACGTCGACGCCGACCTCGCGCTCATCGAGTAGAGCGCGGGCGAGGGCGAGGCGGTGCTCGGCGATCTCGTCGTGGCTGACGCCGCCCGCATCGGCGATCGCCTCGATGGTGTCGAGCTTCGCCGCGATCTTGCCGCGCTCGATCTGACTGATCGCCCCGCCCGTGATCTTCTTGCCGGTCCTGGCGCGCACGGTGGCCGCGAACTCCTCCTGACTCTGGTCCAGCCGTAGTTCCTTGATGACGGCGGCCAAAGGTCGCGGCTTCGGAAGTTCTGACATCGCGAGTAGGGAAACCGTTTTCGGGGATCCCTGCAATCCGCCTTGACTTCTGAAGTCATCACTTCTACAGTGGTCACTATGGAACTGAGAGCCCGGATCGACACCCCGCTGAAGCGGGTGCTCGACGAACAGGGGAGGCGTCAGAGCTGGCTGGCCGAGCAGATCGGGTCGACTCCCCAGCAGGTCAACAAGTGGGTCGGCGGGCTGCATGTGCCGGCGGAAGCTACGCGAACCGCCATCGCCCGCGCCCTCGATGTGCCCGAGGCCGATCTGTGGCCCGCGCTCGCCAGCGAGGCGGCGTGATGTACCTCCCGCCGAACACCAGCTACATGGGCGGCGGCCTGCGCACGCTCACCGAGCACGAGCGCATGACCGCCACGGCGGACGCCGACATCCTGCGTGAAGCGGCCGACGCCCTGCGCACCGCCTACGACGCGCTGAGCGAGACCGACCCGCGCCTGAAGCAGTGGGCCGACGCGCTCAGCGAAGAGGCGTGCGAGCTGGACGACATGCGGACGGTGTCGCTGTGAGCGTCTACTACCTCGACGGCTGGCCCAGTGACCGCGCCCCCGCCGAATGGCACATCACCCGCAGCCGACACGACGGCAGCTACTCGTCCCACGCCAGCCTGTGGGTCCGCACCGACGGCGGCAGCGAAGACCTCTGGACCAGCAGCCTCATCCCGATGACCTACCGCGGTGACCTGCTCACCGCCCAGTGCGAAGCGCAGCGCCTCGCCCGCGAGCTGGAGGCCGAGCGCGATCAGATGTACGCCGAGCGCGCGATCCTCGACGACCTCTACGCCCAGGTGGCCGCATGATTTCCCAGGCGCTCGTCACCAGCGAGATCGTGGCCCCCGCTCTGGACGGGATCTGCCACAACACCGACCAGCAGCGGATCATCTTCGACCCGTCGCCGGAAGTCGACAGCCTCGCCGAGCGGATCGCCAGCCTGCGCGACAACAACGTTCCCGACGACGTGATCGCGCACCTGTTCGCCGATCTGCGCGCCCTCGTCGCGAGCAACCGTGCGGAGCGCGTGGTGCATCGGCGCGTCAGCCGGACGGGGGATGACCTGGCCCGCGCGCTGGGCGCCGCGCCCGCGCCCGCCGGTGGCGCGTGTGAGCTGACGGTCACGGGGATCAAGCGCCTGCTCGGCGGCCCGGACGGTGCGCTCGCCGTCATCGCCAATCCCGCCGGTCGCGATGGCCGCGAGTTGACCGCGGCGCGCTCCGTGGTCCGGCGCGTGGTTGATCGCGCGCCGAGCGCCGTCCTGCGCGGGCGTTCGCTGCGCAACCAGCTTGGCGCGCGGCGTCACGACCTGCTGCTCGAGCTCGCCGCGGAGTGGGGGAGGGGTGCGTAATGACGACCGCCCGACAGGTCATCGACTACATCGCGTGGATGGAGCACTGCGCCTACGTGCGCTCGAAGTGCGACTCCACCGAGACGGCGATGGCGATCTTCAATTGCTGGAAGCGCAGCGCGTCTGCAGAGCGTGGGCGCGGAGTCGTTGGCTACCTGGAAAGCGGGACCGCCAATGCCTCGTAACGGTGCTTATGACGAGTTCGGCGAGCGCCTGTCGCGCAGCGACGTGGCGGAGATCGAGCGGTTCGAGGCGGACGAGACGCGGTGGTTCCGCGAGTGGGAACGCCAGAACCCCGTGGAGGCTGCGGCGAACAGCGCGCACAACTCTGCCGTCCTGGCCCGCGTCGACGAGCAGCGCGCGCGGCTGTATGGCACCGCGCCCCTCAGTGGAGCCATGGCCCAGATCAAGGAGACGGACGATGCCTGACGTTGCCGACGAGCTGCGCCGGATTCTCGACGCCAAGGATGGGCGAACGCTGATCGAGATGCGCGAGTCCGAGCGCCACTACGACGTGGTGATCGAGAAGGCCGAGTACGACGGCGAGGCCACAACCGTGCACTTCGACGACGGCTGGGTCACGACGCTGTCTGGCCCCGAGGTCAAGGCCGGGGACACCGTGACGTTCTGGGACGACGGGTTCGGCACGCAGCGCCACGGGTGGGCGCTCAACGGCGAACTGGTCGAGTGGCTGACGCCATACGAGCGGATCGCCAAGCGCGTGACGTGGCTCGCCGAACGGGACCGAAAGGACCGTGAGCGCCTGGAGCGCGGCGCGGAGAAGCGCGCCGCCGAGTACGACGCCCTGCCGGACGTTCTCAAGCTTCGGCTCGACCGCTTCGCGAGCGAGCGCGCGGACTTCTGGGTGTCGGGCGGCGACTACGAGATGTTCTGCTGCACCGAGGCCGTGAAGATCGCGGACCACCTTCGGCCGCGCGTTGAGGCCGGGGAGGAACCCGAGGCAGTCGTCCGCGAGTTCCACGGCTTGCCCTGGGATGAGCAGGCGAAGGTCGTCAGCGACCAGCACAGCGGCAACACGTTCGGCGGGGCCTGCTCGCTCGCCCGCGCCGTGCTCGCCGGGGAGTCCGTCTGATGTCTGCATCGACCCCACTGGCCCTACGGATCGCGGAGGACTGCACGCGCATCGCGGGCGTAGTTGTCTCGCCCGTCCAGGCGCAGGCGGTGCTCGACATGATCGAGGGCGCTGGTTGCGAGATCGCGCCGCAGGGGACCGTCGCGGCCCATGCCGCGCACACGGTTCGGTGCCCGGACTGCTACGGCGAGGGCTACCACCAGGACGACAGTCATCCGGGGAACGCGGCTACGACGTGCGAGCGGTGCGCCGGCCACCGGGTCATCCCCAGAACGACCCACCAGTCCCAGTCAGGCAAGGGGCCGCGCCCATGATCCGCGGGGTCCTCCGCATCACCTGCGAGGTCGCGTCGATCGCCGTCACCGCGCGCATCGTCTGCGGCCGACGGCTCGCCGGGCCCTGCCCGCACTGCCGCGCCCGCAACCAGAAGGCCATCGACCTCGCCGCCCGCGAAGCACTCGCCGGCCACCGCGAAGAGGCCATCGTCGACGAGGTCGACAGCGGCATCGACCAGATCCGCGCCTACCTCACCGGGCGCGACGAGGCCACGCACTGATGGCCTACCGCACCCGCCCCAACCAGCTGCGCTCGCAGGCCGCCCGTCCGGCGCCTATCGCGAGCCTGAGCGAGCCCATTCCCCCCGGGCTCGCCGAACTTCACGACGCCGGTGGGGATCGGCAGCGTCGTGAACGCCCCGCCGCGCCCGGGAGTGTGCGGCGGGGCACCTCTTCCGTCCACGTCGAACAGGTGCCCGACCACGTCCGGCGCCGCTACCGCGAAAGCAGGGCCGCATGATCGAGTTCAAAACCGGCGCGCCGTGGAGCTTCACCATCCAGCGCGGACCCAACACCGGCGAGATCCGGCACTACACGGTCGTGCCCGAACTCCACCCGAGGACCGGTGCGGAGGTGCCCACGGGACCGTGGGTCAAGCTCGAACGGGTCGACACCGGCGGCATCGCCTGGGCGTCGCAGAACTGGCTGAGCAACAGTACCGGCGGCTGGACGGCCGGCCACATCGGCGTGCAGGCGGTCGCCGCATGATCGCCGACATCCTCGTCTACTCCTGGCCCGTCCTGCTGCTCGTCGTCGCGCTGGGCATCGTCGTCCACGTCGCGCGCTATGCCCGCAAGCTCAGCGAGGCCGACCGCCGCACGCGCGTCAAGAACGCCGCGTGGGACCGCCTCGAGATCGCCCGCCGCACCGACGACAGCGGGGTGCTGCGATGAGCACGATCACGCAGATCCGGCCGACCGAGGCGCCGGCCGACAGCCAGAACGGCGACGGCCCGCTGCGCCACGTCTACCCGTGGAAGCCAGGGCAGACGACCTACGCCGTCGAAGTAGGGGAGGTCGCGCTCTGTGGGCACGTCTGCGAGCGCGGCGGGATGGGCGGACTGGTTGTCAACGTCACGCCGCGGGACTGCGTCGTGTGCCTGGAGATCCGCAAGGCGCGGTGCTCGGCATGAGCGCCACGACCGCGCCGCCGCTGACCAAGACCCCGCTGTGGGACCACCAGCTCGACGCGCTGGCGTTCATGCAGGATAAGCAAGGCGTTCTGCTCGCCCACGAGATGGGCGCCGGCAAGTCCCTCACTGCCATCGCACGACTCGAGCAGATCCGAGCCATGCGCGTGCTCATCCTCTGCCCCAAGAGCGTCGTCGCCGTCTGGCCAGATCAGATCCGCCAGCACGCCACGCGGACCTGGGGCACATGGGCAGGGCGCGTCAACGGTGCGCGTGGACCTCTCGTCAACCCGAAGGTCTCCCAGCGCGCAGCCGCGCTCGTCAAGGCCGACACCGACGCCATCAAGCTCGGCCGCCCGTTCGCGGCCGTCGTCAACTACGAGGCGTCGATCGCCAAGCCGATGGACGACCTGCTCGTCGGCACGCCGTGGGACGCGCTCATCCTCGACGAGAGCCACCGCATCAAGGCGCCCGGCGGCAAGCAGTCACGCCTGGCCGCGAAGATCGCCCAGCGCGTCCGCGACCGTGGCGGCATCGTCCTCGGTCTGAGCGGCACGCCCATGAGCCACAGCCCGCTGGACCTGTACGCGCAACTGCGCGCCATCGACGGCGGGCAGACGCTCGGGACGAACTACAACGGATTCTGTCGCCGCTACGGCGCCCCGAAGATGATCTTCGCCCCCGGCGGCGTCGAACGCATGGTCTACGAAGGCATCCGGCCCGGCATGGCCGACGCGTTCGCCGAGAAAATCGCCGACGTCGTCCACCAGTGCGCGCCCGACCTCGGCCTGCCCGACGTCACCGACGTGTACCGCACGTTCACGCTCAGCGCGAAAGCCCGGAAGGTGTACGAGACCATCGAGGCCGACGGCATCGCCGAGCTGGACGACGGCGTCATCACCGCCGCCAACGCCATGGTCGTCGCGCTCCGCCTCGCGCAGGCCACCGGCGGGTTCGGCATGGACGCCGACACCGGCGAACCGTTCGCCATCGACGGCACGCCGGGGAAGGCCACGCTGCTACGCGACGTGCTCGAGGACATCCCCAGCACCGAGCCGGTCGTCGTGTTCTGCCGCTTCCGCAGCGACCTCAACGCCGTCCGGACCGTCGCCGAGATGATGCGCCGATCGTACGCGGAGCTGAGCGGCCGGCGCCGCGACGCGCTGGACGGGCCGCGACTGGCCGAAGGCGTGCAGATCGCCGCGGTGCAGGTCAAGAGCGGCGGGACGGGGATCGACCTGACGCGCGCCCGGTTCGGGATCTACTACTCGCTGGGCTTCGAGCTCGCCGACTACGAGCAGAGCCGCAAGCGGCTGCACCGGCCCGGCCAGGAGCGTCATGTGGTGCTCACGCACCTACTGGCCGAGGACACGATCGACCGGGCGATCTACGGGGCGCTGCGCAAGCGCGCGCAGGTCGTCGACGCGGTGATCGAGCGGCTCAATCAGGTCGCGTCTCTTCGTGCTTGACTTCTGAAGTCATCACTTCTACAGTGGTCACTATGGAGAACACAACGACCGGGGCCGCGAGCGACACCGCCGCCGCCCCGGAGATCGCAGAGCACATCCTCGCCGCGCTGAAGCCCGACAGCGTCATCACCATGGCCGACGCGACTGCCGACCTGGGCGGGGACTGCCCGAGCTACGTGACCGCAGTCCTCGTGGACGGCACGCCGGTCGCGGACTTCGTCGGGGAGAACGGCGAGCAGCCCGACGACGCCAGGGCGCAGGAGCTGGTCGACGCGCTACGGGCAGAGGTCGCGAGACGGCTGACTGCAGACAGAATCGCTGCGCTGATCGAGGCCGTCCGCGCGTTCCAAGCGCCCGGGATGCAGAGCACGACGCAGTACGTCGGCGTCCACGCCGACGTGAGCGTGCACTACCTCAACGACGAGGACATCGTCGCCGCGCTCGGCACGTTGGGCGTCGTGTACGAGATGCGTGACGGACTTCTGGCGGGCGAGCAGTTCCGTACGTACGTGGTCGAGGTGGGGGAGGGCGCCATCCAGTTCTTCGGGCAGACCGCTCGCGAGCGCCAGACGTTCGGCGACTACCTCGCTGAGAACGCCGCGAGCTTCACCGAGGTGCAGTCGTGAGCCTCCCCGACGACATCACCGCCCGCTTGCGGCCGGACAGCATCGCGGGGCAGAGCGAGGCCGGGCCGATGCGCCACGACGTGTACGTCGACGCGACCGTCGTCCGCACCTTCCGTACGCAGGAGGACGCCGGACGGCTCGTATGGCAGATCCGCCAGGCGATCGGCCAGATGCGATCGGGGCTGGCGGCATGAGCGCCACGACCGCCATCGCCGGCACGCGCGTCATCGAGCTGCGCGAGGACGAGATCGCGACGATCGCCGACGCTCTCGATGCCAGCGGGAAGACCGTCGACATCAAGCTCGCCGCGCGCATCGCCGACGGCGACGAGTACGCCAACGAGGCCGACGAGTACGCGCGGCTCACGCTCCGCGACCGCCGCCTGAAGACCGAACGGTCCGCCATCGGCCGGCGCCTCGCCGAGCTGGAGCAGGCGCTCATCGAGGACATGACCGAGATGGGTGTCGACAGCCTCAAGCACGCCGCGACCGGCAAGACCATCCGGATCGACAGCAAGCTCTGGGCGAAGTACGAGTTCGAGGGCGAGAAGCCCACCGACGAGGAACGCGCCGCCGCCGGACAGGCGCTCATCGCCAGCGGCCTCGACCAGTACGTCGTGCCCTCGTTCAACACGAACAGCGTGTCCGCGTACTTCCGCGAGCAGCTCAAGGCGTGGAAGGCCGAGCAGGCCGACCTGCCCGAGCACGAGCGGTCCCCGCTCACCGACGACGTCCTGCGGTCCTTCCTGCCCGACGGCATGCAGGACCTATGGCGGCTGGACAACACCCCGACCCTCGTCGTCCGCTGAGCGGCCGACCAGACCAGGAGCACACGACCATGAGCAGCACCGAACTGGCCGTCATCGAGCCGGGCAGCTACCCCGTCCTCGCCCAGGACCTCGACGATGTCCGCGAGATCATCGACGACGTCCTCGACGGCGACATCCTCACCGAGCGCGACCTGCCGCGCGTGATCGTCCCCGCCGGGGGCGGCACGACCTGGGAGGTCGGCACGGAGAGCATCCGCGAACTCGACGGCATCCTCATCCACACCGTCCAGACGCGGTCCTACTGGCCGCACGACGCCGAGGACGGCACGCCGCCGGCCTGCTCGTCGCGCGGCCCCGACCACAAGGCGATCGGCACCGGCACCCCCGGCGGGCCGTGCTCGGAGTGCCCGCTCGCCGAGTTCGGGTCGGCGCTCGACGACGCCGGCCAGCCCGGCGCCGGCCAGGCGTGCGCGAAGAACGAGCTGTGGTTCATGCTGCGCCAGTCCGGCGTCGGCACGTTTCTGCCGGTCGTCGTCAAGTTCCCGCCGACCAGCGTGCAGGCCGCGGGCAAGTACCGCAAGGGCGTGCTCGGGTCGGCGGGGCTGCGCAAGACCGCGGTCGTCACGCGCCTGACGCTCAGCAAGCAGGAGAAGGGTCGCGAGTCCTACTCGATCATCGTCCCGACCGTCGCCGGGAACCTGTCGCCCGAGGAGGCTGCGCGCGCCCAGGCGTTCGCCGCCGACCTGCGCCCGGTGCTCGAGGACGCCGCCGCCGCGGAAGCCGACGGTCGCCGTGGTGAGCCCGTCCCCGTCACGCCGGACGGCGAGCCCGACGTCACCGACGAGGCAGGGGAGTAGCACTCCATGCTGCCAGCCGAGTTCCTGCGCGGTCTCTGGAGCAACACCCTCCACGACCGCGCGCGCATCCAGGTCTGGCGCCTGAGCGACAAGCGCTCGACACTGCTGCGCTCGCACACCGGCGCCGCAGGGCTCGGCGGGCAGACCGACATCTACACCGGCGTCGCGCTCACCCACAGCGCGGCGCCGGACGGCGCGCGGCGCCCCTCGGCTGCCGACGCGCGCGCCATCGCCGGATTCTGGCTGGACATCGACATCAAGCCCGGCGGCGCGCCGGACCTCGACGCCGCGCTCGAGCTCGCCAGCGCGATCCTTCAGCCCACCGTCGTCATCCACACCGGCGGCGGTATCCACGCCTGGCACCTTTTCGACGACGGGCCGTGGATATTCGGCCGCGGTGACCTCGACCGCGCCGCGCGCGCCGCCCACGGCTGGCAGACACTGCACCGCCTGCGCGCCCGCGACGCGGGGTACAGCATCGACGCGACCGCCGATCTCGCGCGGCTCATGCGCCTGCCGGGAACCTTCAACGGCAAAGGAGGCGGGCATGCGCTAGTAGACGTGATGGCGACCGGC
Organism: Actinomycetota bacterium; assembly: GCA_005788585.1. Next base: position 42,816 of record SYBY01000391.1, read on the forward strand.
GCGCGGCACGATCGCCGCGCGCTCGTCGACCTCGCCCTCAGTGCCGCTCCCGCGGTCCTGCCGTCCGCCGCGGCGCGCGCCGACATCGGCCCGGTCACCGCGACCGACCTCGGTGACCGCCTGCAGATCCTGCTCGAAGAAGACGAGGACTTCGCCGCGACATTCACGCACGCCCGCCCGATGCCGCACGCCCAGGGCGACGGCCTGTCCGAGTACGACCTGAGCCTCGCCACCCAGCTCGCGACGGCCGGCGGCTGGAGCGACAGCGAGATCGCCGCCGTGATCGCCGCGCATCGCGCGCATCACGGCGACACGTCCGGCAAGGCACGGCGCGGGAGTTATCTGCGCTTGACCCTCGGCAAGGCGCGCGCCGCGCAGGAGCAGCGGGCCGCGCACGACACGGCAGCGGCGCTCGCGCTGATGCCCCGGCAGGAGACACAGGAGGCTGCATGACCCCCCCCCAGATGATGGACGCCCGCCCGGGACGGAAGGCCTCGCGTCAGAGGATCGCGCAGCGGGCAAGGCTCGCGGACGTTGTCCGGGAGTCCTCCGAGCTCCTGACGCCGGGCGAGGTCCGCGAGCTCGTCGACCGCGAACTCGACGAGATCGAGGCTGAGCGATGAGCAGCACACAGCCCACACAGCGCGAGGCCGCGCTCGTCGTCGCGAACCGCAACCGCGATGCGCTCGCCACCCTGCGCGCCGAGGCGCGAAAGAACCCCCAGCTGGTCATCGACGCGCTGATGGACCCACCCGAGTACATCGACCACCTGCTCGTCGTCGAGGTCGTGGCCATGGCACGCCGGGCTGGCATCCACGCCGATGCCATCCGCCTGCTCGGCATCGACGCCATTGAGGACAAGGTCAACTTGCTACAGCCCGTCGGCCGAGCATCGGAGGCAACGCGGTACTGGGCGTGCGAGCACGGCTTCGCGAACATCCGCAATCGCCCCGTCGGCGGGCTCGTTCTGCCCGAGCCGCCCGTGATGAGGATCGCCCCCCGTGCGCTGGTGGCGGCATGACAGCGACTGCACGCCGGCACGTCCGGTCCGGGCCCCGCCACCTGGAGGGCACGAGCAGCTACCTGCCCGTCGAGCCGTTCCGCGACTGGCTGCTGACAATGCGCGCCGAGCGCGGCACGCTCGCGGTCAACGAGATCGTGGCGGCGGCGACCGGCTCAACAGTGCACGTCGCGGCACGGAAGGTCGTCCGCTATCTGGACGGCACCTCGGACAGCGTCCACATCGACGTCGTCGATCGCGTGACGCTGTTCGTCGGCGGGCCGGACCTGCTGCGCGAGATGTACCCGCTCGACGGGGAGTCCCCGACTCTCGCGTTGGCCCACATCAACGACTCGGAGGGCGACCATGCCTGAGACCGCGTTCGTACTCACCGACGAGCCGATGTTCACGTCGACCCCGATGGTCACCGGCCAGACGTTCGCCGTCTTGCGGGACATCGTGCGCGAGCGCGAGTCGTCGGATCGGAAGTGGGGCGAGCAGCGCCACGACCCGGCGGTGTGGCTGGCGATCCTGACCGAGGAGGTCGGGGAGGCTGCGAAGGAGGTCGCCGACGGCGCGTATCGGCCGCTGTCACGCGACCTCTACCGCGCTGAGCTGATCCAGGTCGCGGCGGTCGCGATCTCCGCCGTGGAGGCGCTGGACCACGGCGCGGCTGGTCTCGGCCGAGCCCGCACGGAGCGGTGCCCGCGCTGCGACTCGCCCGACCCGGCCCGCCATCCGGCCACGGCGTTCGAGGGCGAGGTCATCCCGTGCCCGCATAGCTGGCACACCCCCGCTGAGACCCCTTCGGAGGACTGAGGCGTGGGCGACGTATTCCTCGTAGACGGCCCGCCCGGTTGCGGGAAAACCCGCTGGCTCTCCCACCAGTCCGAGCGCGCCGTCGCCAAGCACGGCGGCGCGGCAGTCGCCATCGCGTCACTCACCCGCACCGCCGCCGCCGAAATCGCGTCGCGCGCCGACGGCCACGTCCCCGACGAGAACATCGGCACGCTGCACGCCCACTGCTACCGCGCGATGGACCGCCCCGACCTCGCCGAGACCACCAAGAGCCTGCGCGAGTTCAACACCGCGCACCCCGCCCACCACCTCACCGGCGGCATCGCAGACCCCGACGACGCACCCGCCGACGCCGACAGCACCGGCCGTACCCACGCCGACGAGCTGCACAACGCCGTGAAGATCCACCGCGCCAACATGACCCCGCGCGAGAAGTGGACGCCCGAACAGCAGGAGCACGACGACCTCTGGCGGGACTTCAAGACGCAGACCGGCCGCCCCGACTTCACCGACCTCATCGAACGCGCGATCCGCGACGGCGCCGCGCACCACGCGCACCCCCGGGTCCTGCTACTCGACGAGGCCCAGGACTTCAGCCGCCTGGAGCTCGCGCTCGCCATGCAGTGGGCCCAGCACGCCGAGACGACCGTCGTCGTGGGGGACCCCCGGCAGGCGATCTTCGGTTGGCGCGGCGCCGACCCCGCCGGACTCCTGAACCTCCCCGCCACCGACCGGCGGATCCTCGAGCAGAGCTACCGCGTCCCGCGCGCCGTCCACGCCCTGGCGCAGCACATCGCCGGCCACCTGCCGATCGGCCCGGCCGCCTACCAGCCGCGCGACGAGGACGGCAGCGTCGACCACCTTCGCGGCGTGAACCTACGCAGCGCCGAGCTTGTCGACCGCCTGCGCGCTGACCACCAGGAGGGGCGCGACAGCATGGTTCTCGCCGCCTGCGGCTACATGCTCGGCCCGCTCATCGCTCAGCTCCGCGCCGCCGGCCTGCCGTTTCACAACCCATACCGCGTCAAGCAGGGTGCCTGGAATCCGATGCGCGGCGCCGGACGGCTCGCCGCCTTCCTGCGCCCGAGCGGCGACGTGTGGGGCGACGCTGCGCGCGCGTGGACGTGGGACGACCTGCGCCTGTGGGCCGAACCCCTGCAGGCGAGCACCGCGCTGGCCCGCGGCGCCAAGGCCCTGATCGAGCGCAAGTGCCAGGCCGACCGGTTCGACGAGAGCAGCGCCGATCAGGAGGTGCCACTCGACGTGCTGATGGACAACATCCTCGGCACCGGGAGCTTCGACCACCCCGCGCTGCGCATGGACGTCGACTGGTGGGCCGAGCACCTGCGTGCCAAGGAGGCGAAGTCTGCTGCATACCCCCTGGAGGTATTGCGCAAGAGCGGGCCCGCCGCGCTGCGCGAGACGCCGCGCATCGTCGTCGGCACCGTCCACAGCACGAAGGGGTCGGAGGCCTCGCGCGTGTACCTCGCGCCAGACCTGAGCATCCAGGGCGACAACGCGTGGGGGATGGGCGGAGAGGATCGCGACGCGATCGTCCGCGCGTTCTACGTCGGCACGACACGCGCCCGCCACGACCTGATGATCCTCGACCCCGCGTGCCCGGAGCACGTCCCCGCCACGCTGCTCGGCGGCCAGGGCACGCCGCGCCGGCGGGCGAGCGTCAGCGACCTCGAGGCGCGGATCACCGCGCGGATGGCCGAGAGGACGGCGGCGTGAACGAACTGGACCGCAAGGTCGCGCAGATCCTCGTGGAGGCCCGCGAGCGGAAGTTCCCGGGCACTAAGTGGGTGGCTCGTCCGGCCACTCCACGGGACCGAACTCGCGCTGGCGGTCCGGAAGATCAGGCTGATGTCGATCGTCCATCCACACGACCCGAGCACGGCGACCGACATGCCGCCTAGCGGCCAGCCCTCGAACCTTCGAACGACGTACCCACACACTGTGCAGGTACGCCTGGACGACGCGGCGACGATCCTCCCAGTCGAGATCGGCCAGCCGCTGCACGGCGCGTTCTCCGGTGAGCGGCACAAGGATGCCGGAACGGTGCTGCGCGTGGTGCGCGGCGAGCGCCAGGTCGGCGGCGTCCCGGACTCGAGCGCGCTCCTTCAGCCCGGCGCGGTAGTCGACGTCGCCGAGAATCTCACGCATCTCGGTGTCATCACGCCACAGCTCGAACTCGCGCGCCGCGGCCTCCCGGGCGGCGACGAGCGCGCCGAGCTCGAGGTCCTCGCTGGGCGCGGACTCAGTCGCGATCCCGGCAAGGCGCTCGTCCACGAGCGCGGTCACGTACTCGTCGAGCACCGCGGCACCGACGGTCATCCCCTTGTTCGCGCAGCCAATTGTGGTGCATCCGTAGCTGACGAACCCGTGCGGGTTGACGGACCGTTTCAGTGTGGACCTGCAGGCCGCGCATCGAGCGATGCCGGCGAGCAGCCGGTCGTGATGCTGACGGCTGCTGTCGGTGGTGCCCTTGACGGCGTTCGCGGCTTCCCACAGGTCAGGGGTGACGATCGCTGGCCATGCGTCTTCGAGGTACCCGCCGCGCGGCCCGCGCCAGACGCCGAGCGCGGCGCGGGACTGGATGATGCCGCTGACGGTAGTCGGCGCCCAGGCGCTGCGGCCGAGCGACGTGGGGACCTTCTCGCGGGTGAGGGTGTCGGCGATCGCGCGCCATCCCATCCCGGCGGCGCGCAACTCGAACACGCGGCGCACGACCTTCGACGTGTCGGGGTCGATGACGACGCGCCCGTCGTCGCGGCGGTACCCGTACGGGGTCTTGCCCGGGTAGCGGCCCGCGGCGACCGCTCTGGCTTGCGACGCGGTGAGAGCCTCCTCGGCGAGGTCGCGCTGCCACTCGGCCATGATGAGCAGCAGGCCGAGCATGGCGCGCCCGACGGGCGTGGCGGGGTCGATGCTCTCGGCGACGCTGACGACGCGGGCGCCTTGCTCGTCCAGCGTCTGGATCGTGAGCAGGCCGCCGACGACGGTGCGGGCGAACCGGTCGATGCGGGCGACGACGATCCCGCTGGACTTGCCACGGGCGATCCGCTCGAGCGCAGCGTCCATGCCGGGGCGGATCATGGTGCCGCCGGATCGGTCAAGGTCCTCGTGGATCATCGCGATCTTCACGCCGTGAGCCTTCGCCCACGCGTTGATGGTGTCGCGCTGCTCGGCGGGGGACTGGAATCGGTCACCCGAGCGGCCGGCGACCTGGGAGACGCGGACGTAGCCGTCCATCACCTGAGGGGCGCCGCTCACCGGCTAATCGTACACATCGACGGGTACTCGGGCAGACCCGCACCCTGGACTCGCACGCGTGCCGGCTGCGTCAGAAGCTCGGCGTGCACGGCGACCGGTTCGTCGTCAACGTGTGGGGGGTCGGCTACCGCCTCGTCGACGGACCGGTCATCCGATGAGCGCGCTGGGACTGCTGGGCTGGTGCGCGGCGCTCGCGGCGGTCGGTGCGGCGGGCCTGCAGACGCTGCGCCTGCGCCAGCGGCGCGAGCTCGTCGCGCGGGCATGTCACGAGCTGCGCAACCCGCTGGCGGCCGCACGGCTGCTGCTCGCCTCGATGCAACGGCGCGGCGAGGCGCCGCCGCCGCGACTGGCCGCGCTGGACGGCGAGCTGCGCCGGGCGGGCATCGCGCTCGACGACCTCGCGGCCGCGCGCATCGGGCGGACCGTGGTGCTGCGCGACGAGCCCGTCGAGGTGGGTGAGCTGGTGGAGGAGCTGCTCGCCAGCTGGCACGTCGTGGCTCGGGCGTTCGGGAGCGACCTGCGGGTCGGCCCGACGCCTGCTGGGGTGCGGGTCCGCGGCGACCGTGTCCGGCTGGCGCAGGCCCTGTCGAACCTGGTGGCGAACGCGTTGGAGCACGGCGGCGGTCCGGTGGATCTGGCGGTCCATCGCCGCGGCGGCGCGGTCCACGTCGAGGTTGCCGACCGCGGGCCCGGCCTTCCGGCACCCGTCGGTGAGCTGACCCGCCGCCGGCGCGCCGGGCGGGGGCGGCGCGGCCGTGGGCTGGCGATCGCCGACCAGATCGCGCGCAGCCACGGCGGGCGG
>SYBY01000392.1 GCA_005788585.1 Actinomycetota bacterium
CAACATCACCACCCCCGGCGGCCGCGTCGGCGTCGGCGAGCGCCTTCGCGCGCAGCGCGACGTGGGCCGTCAGCTCCTCGACGCGCTCCTGCGCGGCGGCGCGCTGGGCCTCCAGCTCGGCGACCTCGCGCTCCAGCTCGGCCTGACGGTCGGCGTCAAGCCGGGCGATCTCGGCCTCGAGCGCCTCGATGCGCTCCATCCCGGCCTCGTCGGGCGCGTCGGCCTCGGCCTCCTCGCGCAGCACGGCCAGCTGGCGCCGGCGGCGGTCGATGCGCTCGGACAGCTCGGCGCCGGTCTGCTTGACGCGGTCGAGCCGCAGCTCGATGCGCTCGGCCGACGTACGCGCGGCGAAGACCCGGCGGGCCAGCGACTCGCGCCGCTCGGTCTGCGCGGCCAGCTGCTGCTCGACCTGCTCGCGCTCGGCCGCGACCGCGCCGAGCTGCGCCTGGGCCTCATCTCGGGCCGCGCGGGCGGCGGTCCGCTCGCGCTCGGCCTCGGCCAGCTGGGTCTGCGCCCCGCGCAGGGCGTCCGCGGCGAGCTCGAAGCGCGCCTCGTCGCTCTGGCGCTGCAGGCGCTCATGCAGCTCGGCGGCTTCGGCCTGGCGCTTGAGCGGGCGCAGCCGCGTGCGCGCCTCGCGCTCGACGTCCAGGGCGCGGTCCAGGTTCTGCTGGGTGCGCTCGAGCTTGAGCTGCGCGCGGCGGCGGCGCTTGCGGTGCTTGCCGAGCCCCGCGGCCTCCTCGATGAGCAGGCGCCGGTCCTTCGGCTTGCTCGTCACGATCGCCTCGACGCGGCCCTGGGAGACCACGGAGTGCATCTCCTTGCCCAGCCCGGTGTCCGAGAGGACTTCGAGGACGTCGACCAGGCGGCACTTCGCGCCGTTGAGGCGGTACTCGCCGTCGCCCGAGCGGTCGAGCCGGCGCTGGATCGAGATCTCGCTCATCGGCACGTCGATCTCACCCGCGGAGTTGTCGAGCACGAGCTCGACCTCGGCGCTGCCCTTCGCCTGCACGCCATGGCCGCCGCCGAAGATCACGTCCTGCATGGACTGGCCGCGCACGGCCAGCGGCGACTGCTCGCCCATGGCCCAGAGCACCGCGTCGGTGACATTCGATTTACCTGAGCCGTTCGGGCCGACGATGACCGCGACCCCCGGCGAGAACTCGAGCTTCGTGCGATCGGGGAACGACTTGAACCCCTTCAGCGACAACGACTTCAGATGCATCAGCTCGGGGCTCCTTCGGGGTCCACCACGGGGTGCAGCGCGTCCAGCGCCACGCGCGCGGCTTCCTGCTCGGCCGCCTTCTTGCTGCGGCCCTCGCCCCGGCCGACGGGCGCGCCGTCGACGGAGGCGACGACCTCGAAGATCCGTTCGTGCGGGGGTCCGAGCTCGGCCACGACCGCATACTCCACCACCTCGCCCCGACGGGCCAGCCGCTCCTGCAGCGCGGACTTGAAATCGACGGGGTGTTCCAGGGCCTCGGCGATCTCGGGCTGGAACGCCTCGACGACCGCCTCGGCCGTGCGCTCGTAGCCGACGTGCAGGTAGCACGCGCCGATGATCGCCTCGGTGACGCTGGCCAGCACGCGCTCGGTCTCGACGAGCTGCGCCTGCGCGTCGCCCTCGGGTGCCGCGGCCCGCAGCTTGGCCGGCACGCCGAGACGCTCTGCGACGCCGCGACACGCCGGTCCCGACACCGACTGCGCCCGGATCTTCGTCAGCCGCCCCGCGCCGAAGCGCTCGGCCTCGAGCCGCGGGTACAGGTGCGAGGTCACCGCGAGCCCGAGGACGGAATCGCCGAGAAACGCCAGCCGCGTGTAGGAGTCCGAGCGGCGTTCCGCCCAGGACTCATGGGTGAAGACCTGCCGGTGCAGGTCCTCCGGCAGATCTTCGAGAAGTGCGGAGAGCTGGTTCAGGACTCTGCGGGCAGTTCGGCGTCGGACGCGTGCTCGTAGACGTAGTCCACGGCCTGCCCGACGGTCAGGATCTTGACGGCGTCCTGATCGGGGATCTTCACGCCGTAGGAGTCCTCCAGCTCGAGCACGAGCTGGTAGAGGTCGAGCGAGTCGGCCTCCAGGTCCTCCTTGAAGCGTGTCTCGAGGGCGATCCGGGCCGGGTCGAGCTCGAGCTCGTCGGCCAGGTGCCCCCGAATGAGATCGAAGATCTCGTCCCGGGTCATGACGATCCGGGAACGCTAGCCGCCGCGTCGGCGGCGGGCGGTGCGGGTGCGGCGACGGGGGCGCTGCGCAGCGCTCCCGCGGCCTCGAGCGCCTCGCGGGTCCGCCCGACGACATCGCCCTCGGTGGCCTGGGCGGCGAGCAGGATGGCCCGGGCGACGCCCTCGCGGGTGAAGCGCCCGTGCGGCATGACGCCCAGGCGCCGCAGGCCGAGCAGGTAGGCCCCGCCCTGCTGTTCGGGGTCGATCTCGGCGTGGAAGTCGTAGAGCGAGGGCTTCAGCAGGAGGTTGCCGACCCGTGCGCGCACCGAACGGCGGGCGATCTGCTGGACCTCGACGAGCGTGCGCTGCGACGTGCCCTCCAGCACCTTCAGGGCGACGTTGCCGCTGAAGCCGTCGGCGACGACGACATCGGCAGACCCCTCGACCAGGGCATGGCCCTCGATGTTGCCGACGAAGTTCAGGCCCGTGGCCTGAAGCAGCCGTGCGTGGGCCTCGACGACCTCGGTCGTGCCGCGCGAGGCCTCCTCGCCGTTGGAGAGCAGCGCCACGCGGGGGCGGGCGATGTCGTGCACGACCTGATGCAGCGCGGCTCCCATGTAGGCGAACTGCACGAGGTGCTCGGCGCGGACCTCGACGTTCGCGCCCACGTCCAGAAGCGTGACGGGCATGCCCGGAATCGGCAGCGGAAGCGCCAGCGCCGGGCGGTGGATGCCCCGGGCGCGCTTGATGTTGAAGAGCCCGGCCGCGAGGGCGGTCCCGGTCGAGCCGCCTGCGACGAACGCGTCGGCCTGGCCGTCGGCCACCGCCGTGGCGGCCCGGACGATCGACGCGTCGCGCGTGGAGCGCGCGGCGGCGGCGGGGTCGGGCGCCTTGGCGATCGAGACCGGCGCGTCGACGACCTCGACGCCGTCCGGCATCGGGCCCATCTCCCCAGCGGGGCCGAACAAGAGCACGCGAACGCCGCGCTCTGCGGCGAGCGCCGCACCTGCAGCTACCTCAGCTGGACCGAGATCGGCTCCGTTG
>SYBY01000055.1 GCA_005788585.1 Actinomycetota bacterium
AGACCCAGGACCGCATGCGGGCGACGGGGCTCGCGCACCTGGTCGCGGCCAGCGGGGCGAACGTCGCGCTGCTTGCGGCGCTCGTCCTGGCGCTGGGGGCGGCGGCCGGGCTGGGGCGCGACGCGCGACTGGTGGTCGCCGTGGTCGCCGTGGCGGCGTACGTCCCGCTCGCCGGCGCGGGCCCGTCGATCCAGCGGGCGGGGGTGATGGGGGCGGCGGCGCTTGTGGCCGCGCTGGCGGGACGGCCCGCCACCCGCTGGTACGCGCTGCTCCTGGCCGCGGCGGTCACGCTGACGTGGAATCCGCTGGCGGCCGGGGACCCGGGCTGGCAGCTGAGCTTCGCTGCCGTGGTGGCCCTGCTGGTCGTCGCACCGCCTCTGCGCGGTGCGCTGTCGCGCAAGCTTCCGGACGGGCTGGCCGAGCCGCTGGCGGTCACGCTCGCCGCGACGCTCGGCACCGCGCCGCTGCTGGCGGTGCACTTCGACCGGGTGTCGCTCGTCTCGCCGCTGCTCAATGTCCTGGCCGCGCCGGTGGTCGCGCCGATCATGTGGCTGGGAACGCTGGCGTCGCTCGCCGGGCAGGCCGCCACCGGTGCGGCGCGCCCGTTCGCGCTGCTGTCGGGCCCGCTGCTGGGCTACCTCGACTGGCTCGCGACCTGGGGCGCGGCGCTCCCGGCCGCCGAGGCGGAGCTCTCGCGTGGCGGTCGTCTCGTGCTCTTCGTGGGATGTGCGGCGGCACTCGCCGCGGCGGCGCATCCGCGGGGACGACAGCTCGCCGCTCGCGCGGTCTCGTCGCCGACCCGGCGGGTGGGTGCCGGGGTCCTGACCGCCGCGTGCGTCGCGACGGGCGTCCTCGTCACCCGCCCGCCGGGGCCGCCGGACGGACCAGTGGTCTCATTCCTCGCGATCGGGCAGGGTGACGCCACGCTGCTGCAGCACGGCCGCCATGCCGTCCTGGTGGACACCGGCCGCGCCGACGGCCCCGTGCTCGAGCTCCTGCGCGATGCAGGCGTACGGCGGCTCGACGCGCTCGTCCTCACCCACGGCAGCGCCGACCACGAGGGCGCTGCGGCGGCGATCCTCCGAGCGATGCCGGTTGCGATGCTCTTCGACGGGGGAGGGGCGGAGCACCGCACGACGGGCCTGCGCGCTGCGGTCACCGAGGCCCGGGCGCGGCGCATCCCGGTGGTGGAGACCGACCGCGGTCAGACGATCGGCGCGGGTCCCATCTCGATGCGCGTGCTGTGGCCAGACCGCCGCGACGAGCCGGAGCCCGGGGCCGACCCCAACCTGTTCGCCACCGTGCTCGACGCGCGGGTCGGGGGCATGCGCGTGCTGCTGCCCGCCGACGCCGAGAGCGAGGTGACGACCGACCTGCGGATCGGGCCGGTCGACGTGCTGAAGGTCGCCCACCACGGCAGCTCGGACCCCGAGCTGCCCGAGCTGCTGGAGCAGATCCGCCCGCGTGTCGCGGTCATTCCGGTCGGGCCGAACACCTACGGCCATCCGCACGCCGACGTGGTCCGCGACCTCCGCGACGCGGTGCCGCTAATGCGGCGCACCGACCACGACGGGACGGTTCGCATCGCGCCGGCGGCGGGCGGAGGGATGACGGTCGGGGGCGCCCGGTAGCGTGGCGGGCGATGGCCGACCTCAAGCCCGCGTACCTCTTCCACGGCGACGATCACGGCCGGGTGTCGGAGCGGCGCGCCGGGCTGCGCACGCTGGCCGAGCGCGGTGGCGATGCCAGCGCCCTGGAGATCCTCGAGGGCGATGCCGCGACGCCCGACGCCGCAGCCGGCGCGCTCAACGCCATGACGTTCGCGATGAGTCGCCGCGTGATCATCGTCGACGGCGTCGAGCGGTGGAAGGACGCGGAGGTCGCGGACACCATCGTCCCCGCGCTGGCCTCGATGCCGCCGGAGACGACGATCGCGTTCTTCGCGCGCGAGGAGGGCCGGTTCAAGGTCCCTGCGGGCCTCGCGAAGGCGGTCGAGGCCGCGGGGGGCGACGTGCGCGCGCACAACAGCATGAAGGCGAAGGAGCTGCCGCGCTGGGCGTCGAGCGAGGCGCAGCGGATCGGGATCGAGCTCGACGGCGAGGCGGCGCAGGTCCTGGTGCGCCTGGTCGGCGAGCGTCAGCAGCGCATCCTGCGCGAGCTGGAGAAGCTGGCGCTGGAGCACGGCGCGGGCGCGCGGCTGTCGGCCGACGACGTGCAGGACGCGGTCGCGCAGGCCTCGGAGAAGCAGGTGTGGGGCCTGATCGACGCGCTGGTCGCCCGCGACGGGCGGCGCGCGACCGAGGCGTTCCTCCAGCTGCGCGCGCAGGGCGAGTCCATGCCGCGCCTGGTCCCGTTGATGGCGCGCCGCGTCCGCGAGCTGCTGGGGATCTCCCTGCGGCTGGAGGCCGGCGAGGCGCCGCAGGACATCAAGAAGACGTTCAAGGGCAGCCCGTGGGCGGCGGACAAGCGCCTGGCCGAGGCGCGGAAGGCCGACCCGCAGGCGCTGCGCCGCGCGATCGAGGCGCTGGCCGACCTCGAGCTCGCCACGCGCGGCGGCAGCGAGCTGTCCGAGGACACGGTCGCGCTGCGCGCGATCGACACCATCGCCGCGTAGCGCTGTGGCGCTTTTGTCAGCCCCGGGCTGACGTTCGCGCCACAGCCGATGGGGGTGGGGGCGAGTTCCGGGGCTGTGGCGCCTATGTCAGTCGATGACTGACAAACGCGCCACACCTCCCATCGACTTCCTCATCGCCCGGATCGCCAGCCGCCAGCACGGCGTCATCAGCGCGCACCAGCTCGCGGAACTCGGCCTCTCGCGCGCGACGATCAGCCGCCTCGTGCGCATCGGCCGCCTCCACCGCCTGCACCGTGGCGTCTACGCCGTCGGCCACACCGCCCTGCGCTGGCAGGCGGCCTACGTCGCCGCGGTCATGGTCGCCGGCGAGGGCGCAGCCCTGAGCCACGCCAGCGCGGCCGCCTGGTGGGGGATCCGCCCGCGCCCGAGCGGGAACGTCCACATCACGGTCCCGACGACGAACGGCCGCAAGCGCCACCGGCATCTCACGATCCATCGTTCCCGGAACCTTCCGCCGCACGAGACGACGACCAGCGACGGGCTGACCGTCACCACCGTCGCACGCACGCTGCTGGACTACACCAGCACCGCGCCGCGCCACCTCGCCGACCGCGCCGTGGAGGTCGCGGTCAGCCGCCGGCTCGTGGGGGTGGAGGTCCACGAGGTCATGCGCGCGCACCCGAACGCTCCGGGAGGCGCGACGCTCAAGGCCCTCCTGCGAGAGCACGGCGACCATGGCAACTGGCGCCAGTCCGACTTCGAGGCCTACATCATCGACCTCTGCCGCACCCACGGCATCCCGCTCCCGCAGACCAACGTCCCGGTCCTCGGCGAGGTCGTCGACGCCTACTGGCCCGACCACCGCGTCGTCGTCGAACCCGACGGCATGACGTGGCACGGCACGCGGGCGGCGGCGCGCAGGGACCGCAGGAACGACGGCGACCGCATGGCCGACGGCATCATCACCGTTCGGGTCACCGACGAGCAGGCACAGCAAGACGGCCGCGCAGTGGCGGCCGCCATCATCGGCGCGATGCGCCGGTAGGACCTACGACAGGGACTTGTGCAGCCGCGCGGCGCGGGACTTCTTGCGCGCACCGTTGTTGCGGTGCAGCGCGCCGCGCTTGACGGCCTTGTCGATCGTCGACACGAGCTCACGGTGCTCGGTGGCGGCGGTGTCGGCGTCCTTCGCGGCCACAGCGGCCTCGAGGCGACGGAAGTAGGTCTTGATCGCGGACGTGTAGCGGCGGTTCTCGAGCCGCTCACGCTCGGAGCGCAGGATGCGCTTCTTCTGAGAATGG
>SYBY01000393.1 GCA_005788585.1 Actinomycetota bacterium
GAGGTGGTCGCGCACCGCGGCGCCCCACGCGTCCCCCGCGTCGGTGCCGAGCAGGTGGCCGGCGTCCTCGAGCAGGACGAGGCGCGCCCCCGGGATGCGCTGCGCGAGCGCCCGCCCCGCGCGCGGCGGGATGAGCACGTCCTCCGTCCCGTGGACGACCGTCACCGGGAGCCCGGCGAGCTCGTGCAGCCGCCGCCGCGTGTCGTGGCGCGCGACGGCGAGCATCTGGGCGGCGACGGTCACCGGCGAGGTCGCGTCGTCCAGGCGGACCGCGTCGTCCTCGGCGATGAGGTGAGGGAACTCCTCGCGCGTGCGGCGGCTGTAGAGCGCGGTGCTGACCATCGGCCACGTCCGCTCAGCCCCGAGCACCGGGCGCAGGCCGGCGGCGGCGAGCAGCCGCCAGGGAGGCTCGTTGCTGAGCACGATCCCGCCGGGCGTCGTGCAGCCGAGGATCAGGGATCGCACGCGCTCGGGGTGGCGCAGCGCCAGGTGCTGGGCCACCATGCCCCCGAGCGAGACGCCATGCACGTGCGCCGACGCCACGCGGGCGGCGTCGAGCACCGCGAGGGCATCGCCGACGAGGTCGTCCATCGACACCGGGCGGGTGATCGGGTCGCTCAGGCCGGTGCCGCGGTGGTCGAACGTCAGGACGCGGTAGTCGGGCGTGACGTGCGGCAGCAGTCGCGCCCACGCGCGGGCACTGCCGCCGAGGCCCATGATGTGCAGGACCGGCGCCCCGCCGGGCGCCCCGAGATCGTGGTAGCGCAGCGCGACGCGGCCGTTGCGCGCGACCGCCATGCCGTCACGCCGCGCGCTGGAGGTGCGCGAGCAGGGCTTCGGCGTAGCGGTCCTCGGCATCCGTGCTCATCACGTGGCCGCACTCGGGCAGCTCGACGAACTCGGCTCCCGGGATGCGCGACGCCAGGTCACGGCCGACCCCGATCGGGATCAGGCGGTCCTCGTCGCCGTGGATGACGGTGACCGGCAGACCCTCGAGCCGATGCAGGCGACCGTGGGCACGATGCCCCGCGGCGGCCACCAGCTGTGCCGGCACCGTCCGGATCCCGATCCGCTCGCCGGCGCGGACGCGCAGGTCCTCCTTGATGCGGTCGCGGCGCTCGGTGATCGTCCGCCGCGCGTACAGCGCCGGCTCGACCATGCGCCACGACCGGCGCGGGTCGAACGGGCCGAGGGCGCCACCGGCCAGCAGACGCCACGGCGGCTGCTGGCGGACGAGCCGGTGTCCCGCCGTCGTGCAGCCGAGCGCCAGCGAGCGGACCCGCTCGGGATGGCGCAAGGCCAGCTGCTGGCCGATCATCCCGCCCATGGAGACACCGTGCACGTGCGCGGACTCCACGCCCGCGTCGTCGAGGACCGCCACGACGTCGCGGACCATGTCGCCCAGCTGCAGGGGGCGCCGCACAGGCGGGTCGGACGTCCCGCCGGTCCCGCGGTTGTCGAGCACGAGCGTGCGGTACGCCGGCTCGAGGTGCGGGAGCATGCGAAACCACGAGGCCCCGCTCCCGCCCAGGCCCATGATCAGGACGAGCGGCGTGCCCTCACGCGGACCGCGATCCTCGTAGTGGACCGTGACCCCGCCGTGGCGCGCCTCGGGCACTCAGCGCCCTTCGTACGTCGCCTTGCCGGGGCCCTGCGTGAGGAAGCTCTGCACCGCGTTCTTCAGGTCCTCGGTGGCGAACAGCTCGCCGGAGACCTGCGGTGTGATGTCGTCGGCCGCCCGCGCGCCGCCGGCGATCTGCATGCGGATGATCTGCTTGGTCGCGTGGTGGGCCTTCGTCGGGCCGTTGGCGAGCTTCAGCGCGAACGCGCGCGCCGTCTCGGCGAACTCGGCGTCCGGGTAGACGCGGTTGACGACGTTCCACGCCTCGAACGTCGCGGCGCTGAACAGCTCGCCCGTGAAGATCACCTCGCGCGCCCGCGCGGGGCCTGCCCGCTCGGCCAGCCGCTGCGGGCCGCCCATCGACGGCGTGAGGCCGACCACGATCTCGACGAGCCCGAACTTCGCCGACTCGGACGCGAGCAGGAGGTCGCAGCCCAGCGCGAGCTCCAGCCCCCACGTCAGACACAGGCCGTGCGCGGCGAAGATCGTCGGGTACGGCAGGTTCTCGACGCGGTGGATGAGCTCGAAGAGGTCCGTCCACAGCTGCGCCCCGGTCTGCGGCGTGAGGCCGTCGAACTCGTGGACGTCCACGCCGCCGGTCCAGACCTTGCCCTCGGCGGCGAGGAGCAGCGCGCGCGGCGGATCGGCCTCGAGCTCGTCGAGCGCGGCCAGGAGCGCGTCGTACATCGCGCGGTCGAACAGGTTCACCGGCGGGGCGGCGACCGTGAGGATCGCCAGCGGGCCGTCGCGGTCGATACGGACCTTAGACATCGGTGTGGCCTTTCAGCGCCTGTCCGGCGGCAGCGATCTCGTCGCTGTCGCCGGGCGTCGGGGTCCACGGCAGGCGCAGCGGGTCGCCGTCGTACCGCGGGATCACGTGGACATGGAAGTGAAAGACGGTCTGCCACGCGGCCGGCTTGCACGAGTTTAGGACGTTGACCCCGTCGGCGCCGAGCTTCTCCGGCATCGACTGGGCCAGGCGCTGCGCCGCGGCAAAGCAGGCCGCCAGGTCCTCGCTCCCGATGTCGAAGAGGTCCCGCGCGTGGTCGCGCGGGATCACGAGCGCGTGGCCACGGGTCGCGGGGTTGATGTCCATGAACGCGATGGTGCGTTCGTCCTCGGCAACGACGGTCGCCGGGATCTCCCCCGCGACGATCTTGCAGAACAGGCAGTCCAGTTGTAGACCCATCAGACCGGCCGGACCCTACCCGACCGCCGCGCGGCACGGCGCGCGCGTCGTAGGGTTGGGTTCATGGGCACCACCGCCGCCCACGCACGCGCAGCGACCCACGACCCCGAGGTGCTGGCCGAACTCGAGCGCGCCGTCCGTCACCTCGCCGCGATGGATCGCCCGTCGGCGTCCGAGGGTGAGACGCGCGCGGCCCTGTGGATCGCCGACGCGCTGCGCGAACACGGCCTGACCCCGGACGTCGAGGCCGAGCGCGCGCACGGTACGTACTGGTGGCCGGTCGGCCTGCTGAACGCCGCGGCGCTGGCGTCGCTGGGGCTGGCCCGCCGGGGCCGCCGGCGCCTGGCGTTCGGGTTGGCAACCGCCGCGACCGTCGCGCTGGTCGACGACCTCGACCATCGCCACCGCTGGTTCCGCCGCGCCGTCCTGCCGCACAAGCCCACGCACAACGTGACGGCCGTGGCTGGGGACGCGGCGGCCGAACGCACGCTCGTCGTCGTCGCCCATCACGACGCCGCGCACTCCGGGGCGATCTTCGACCCCGGGCTCCCCCGCGCGCTCCAGGCGCGCTTCCCGAAGACGTACGACCGCGCGATCTTCCATCCGCCGCTGCTGTGGCTCACCGTCTTCGGCCCGCTGTTCGCCATGCTGGCCGCCGCCTACGGCGGGCCCCGGGCGCGGCGCTGGGCGCGCTTCTTCACGATCGGCACGATGCTCGGCATGGCCGACATCGGCCGCCGGCCCGCGGTGCCGGGCGCCAACGACAACCTCACCGGCGTGGCGGTCCTCCTCGGGCTGGCCCGCCGCCTGCGCGAGGAGCCCGTCCAAGGCCTCCGGGTGCTGCTGGTGTCCGTCGGCTCGGAGGAGTCGTTCTCCGAGGGCATGGCCGCCTGGGGACGCCGGCACTTCCTGGGCCTGCCGCGCGACGCCACGTGGGTGATCGCCGTCGACAGTGTCGGCTCGCCCACGCTGTGCTCGCCGATCTCCGAGGGGTTCCTGCGTCCGTACGACTACGACGCCGGCCTGCGGCGCGACGTCATCGAGGCCGCCGGCGCCCACGGCATCGACATCGACGTCGACTTCCGGTTCTCGTTCGCGAGCGACGCGCAGATCGCCCATCACGCGGGGTACCGCTCGATGCTGCTCGGCTCCGTGGACGAACTGCGCTCGCCGTCGAACTACCACTGGCCGAGCGACACCGCC
>SYBY01000394.1 GCA_005788585.1 Actinomycetota bacterium
GAGGAGTCCAGCGGGCTGTCGAGCAGGTCGCCGCCGTGCAGCGCGTAGGAGATCGTGCCGGAGCAGTCGTAGCCGCGCGACTTGAAGGACCGGTGGCCGCCGCCGTAGATGTACGGCTTGCCGACGATCTCGTTCGCGGCCCAGATCGCTTCCTTGACCGCCTCGGGAGCACTGTCGGGCGCAGCCGCGAGGCCGTTGTCGAGGAGCGTCGCCTCCTCGCCGGCAGCGGACTGCTGGAGATGGGCGTTCTCTTCACCGAAGCCTGCGCCGCCGGTGGCCTTCACCGCCGTCGGGGACTTCTTCTTTGCAGCAAATGACGTCGGCGCGAGCAGCAGCCCGGCGCACAGCGTCATGATGATCGTCAGGGGGGCGAGTGCCCGCACGAACAACGTCCTCTTTCGTAAGCCTCCGGGGTTAGCTGACGGGCTAGCGCGGAAAGAGCCGCGCTCTCAGGACATCAGTCCTGGGTTCGCCCCAACTACTTGGGTCCCCCGGTCCTATGCCTCCTGCACAGGACTCGGCGTTGATGGCGGCACCATACACAACCGCAAAGACGGTTGCGGTGCAGTTATGGCTCCTGTGTTCGCCACAGAGCCGGCGATTCCGTACACCCTCGGGCCTCGTTGGCGCGTTGGCGCTCGATTTCGCCGCATTCTGCGGAAACTGGGGAGACCATTCCCAGGGAGGAGGCCACGAAATCGGGGACGCGCGCCACTGTGACCGACAGCACACACATCACCGTCCAGGCCGTCTCCCCGAAACCGCGGCCCTGCCTGGTCCGGTCGTACCGCCGGTTATGGTGCGCGCTTCGTGTCCCGCCGCCTAGCCGTCCTGCTGCTCGCCGCGTGCGCCGCGCTCGTGTTCTCCGCCTGCGGGCGCAGTGAGGACGACGCGCGCCTGATCGAGCCCACCGAGGTCGAAGCCCCGGACACCCGGCCGCAGGACAGCGGCGGGGACGACGCGCCCTCCGCGGCGGGCATCCCTTCGACTGCGACGAAGAACACCACCCGCCTGCCGGGACCCGATCCCGCGTCGCTTGCCGCGGACGCCGCGCTCGCGGTGTTCCCGTCCACCTCGCGCGAGACCCGCCCGGGTGCCGTCGCCCTCGCCGATCAGCGCGACTGGCGCACCGCGCTCGCGGCCAGCGCGCTCATGGGCCCGCCGTTGCGCGCGCCGCTCCTGCTCACCGACCCCGAAGAGCTCCCGCCGGTCACCGCGGAGGCGCTGCGCGTGCTGAACCCGTCCGGGGTCCAGGAGGCCCGCGGCGCCCAGCTCATCCGCGTCGGGACCACGCCGCGCCCGGAGGGCCTGCGTCCCACCGACATCACGGCGTCCGGTGCTGCCGCCACCGCAGCGGCGGTCGACAGCTTTCTGACCTCCACGCGGGGCACGCCGTCGCGTCGCGTCCTCGTCGTCAGCGCCGACGACCCGGCCTTTGCGATGCCGGCCGCCGCGTGGGCTGCGAAGTCCGGCGACCCGATCCTCTTCGTCGGGCGCAACGCGGTGCCGGCACCGACGACCGCGGCGCTGCGCGCGCGACGCAATCCGAACATCTTCATCGTCGGCCCGGAGTCGGCCATCAGTACACGGGTGCAGGACACGCTCGAGGACCTCGGCGAGGTCACCCGCATCCAGGGCCCCGACCCGGTGCGCAACGCCATCGCGTTCGCCCGGTTCGCCGACGGCGACTTCGGCTGGGGCGTCACCGACCCGGGCCACGGGCTGGTGTTCGCGCGCACAGACGAGCCGCTCGTGGCGGGGGCGGTCTCGCCGCTGTCGGCCGCGGGCACGTATGGGCCGCTGCTGCTGCTCGACGGCCCCGGCCGCCTCGGCGAACCCGTCCGCGAGTACCTGCTCGACATCCAGCCCGGCTACCAGGAGGACCCGGTGCGCGGGGTCTACAATCACGGCTGGATCGCCGGAGACGACGCGGCGATCTCGCTCGCGGCGCAGGGCGAGATCGACAGCCTCCTCGAGATCGTCCCGGTCCGCGAGGAAGACGACAGCGCCGGGGCGACCACCACGAGCACGGCGCCGGCCCAGACCACCGCCACGGCACCCGCGGCCACCACGCCCACGCAGACGCAGACCCAGTTGTCCCAGACCCCGCCGACCACCACCACCGCCACCACGCCATGAGCGAAGCCGAGACTCCCGAGCGCCACGAGCCCGACCACCGCGTCACCGTCGAGGACGTCCGCCAGCTGATGGGCGCGTCGACCCCGCACTTCGCCCTGCAGCTGCGCAACCGCATCCAGCGGCTCATCGCGGACCTGCCGGCCGGCGACCCCGCCCGGGTCGAGGGCGAGCGCGAGATCGCGCGCCTGACCGAGCTCGGGCTCAGCGGCGAGGTCCGCGGCCATCAGGGCGAGGACGGCCTGCCCCCGCTGCGGTCCGTGCAGGACCCGCGCTTCCCGGCCTGAGGGACGAGCGAGCGGTGATGGCGACCCCCGACCCCGGCCGTGGGCGGGTGGACGCCGAAGCGATCCCCGGCTCGCGCATGCCCGGCCCGTTCGCGGTCGGCGAATATGCAGCGCGCCTGCGCGACCGGCTGCGGGAGTTCACGCGCGTGCAGCTCGTCGGCGAGGTGACCAACCTCGGGCGCAGCCGGGCGAAGACGTACTTCGAGCTGCGCGACGAGCGCGGCGCCGTCCCCTGCTCGATGTGGAACAGCGACCTCGACGCCCTGCGGCTGCCACCCGGCGCGCTGGCCGACGGCGCCCAGGTCGTCGTCGGCGGGGGCGCGGACTACTACCCGGGCACGGCCACGAGCTCCCCTGCGTTCTCGTTCGCCGTGACGCAGCTGCGGATCGCCGGCGAGGGTGACCTGCTCGCGCGGATCGAGCGGCTCCGGCGCATGCTGCACGCCGAAGGACTGCTGGCGCCGCAGAAGGCCCTCCCCCGCCCTGCGCTGCCCCGCACGATCGGCGTCGTGACCGGCGAGGGCGGCAAGGCGCGCGACGATGTCCTCGCGGGCCTGCACCGCCGTGGCTGGCAGGGGCGCCTGCTGTGGGCCTTCGCCCCCGTCCAGGACCGCCATGCGGCGCCCGCGATCACCCGCGCGCTGACCGACCTGGCTGCGGCGGGGTCGGTCGACGTGATCATCGTCGCGCGCGGCGGCGGCTCGGTCACCGACCTGCTGGCCTTCAGCGACGAGACGCTGTGCCGGACCGTCGCGCTGCTGCGCGTCCCGGTCATCGCATCGGTCGGCCACCACACCGACCGCACCCTGCTCGACGACGTCGCGGCCTGCGCGTGCTCGACCCCGACCCACGCGGCCGAACAGGCCGTTCCGGTCCACGTCGGCGAGGCCCGCGCGGCGTTGGCGCGTGCCACCCTGCGCCTCCAGCGCCACGGGCGGCGCGCGGTCGTCGACCGCGCCCGGGAGCTCGCACGCCTGTCGCGTGCGCCTGCCGAGCATGTCGCCCGGCACCGCGCCAGGCTGCATCAGTCTCTGCGTGAACTGCGCGCGGCAGGCCGCCGGCGCGTCGCCCGGGAGTACGGGGCCGTCGCGACC
>SYBY01000395.1 GCA_005788585.1 Actinomycetota bacterium
CCGCCTCATGGCCAAGGTCTGTCACAGCTGCGGTAAGGGTCCCGCCTTCGGGAACAGCCGCTCCCACTCAATGGTTGCGACCAAGCGTCGCTTCAATCCGAACCTCCAGAAGGTCCGGATCCTCCAGGGCAAGACGCCGACCCGGGCGTACGTCTGCACGCGCTGCCTCAAGGCCGGCAAGGTCACCAAGGCCGTCTGAACGCCGGTTCCCCGCGATGAGCGAGGACACCGGCGAACATGCGATCTCGTACAAGGTCCTGCGCCGCGGGACCGCGGTGCTGGACGTGCACGGGATCGAGGTGGGCACGGTGCGCCGGGTCCGCGAGATCGCGCGCGAGCACCTGCTCGACGGGATCGACATCGACACGCCTGACGGCACGCGGTTCGTCGACGCGCCCGAGATCGGGCGGATCACCAACCTGGCCGTCTCCCTGACGATCGACGCGACCGAGGTCGCGGCGCTGCCGGCGCCCGAGTCGGCGATGGCGCAGCGAGTGAAGATGTCGACGACGGTGCGCCGGGCGCGCCGGTTCGGCGATTCGCTGCGCGAGCGCTGGGACAAGCGCTGATCGCGTAAGGCCACGCCGCCTCGCCCGTTCTCCTCGTGCCGGCCACCCGACAGGAGCGACGATGATCGAGAAGGCACGAGACACCATGCAGCAGTGGGCCACCGCGCGCGGGCTCGCCTTCGAGGAGGCCGGATTGCTGCCGCCGGTGACGCAGACGCTGCGCCGCGGGCTCGGCGTCGGGGCCCATCGTGCCGGGTTCCTCACCAAGGAGACGAAGCACACCCGGGAGATCCGCGGTGGACTGACGCGCTACGAGGAGCGCAGTTCGCACCACCTGTGCACCGGCGCGCTGCCCGGCGGCGTCGACGGTGTCGTCGCGCAGCACCTCACGATGGAGAAGCGCCGCAGCAACGACGGGGAGTCCTGGGTCGCCGTGCCGCGCACGGTCGTCCTGGCGTTCATCCCCGAAGGCTCGCGGTGCGTCCGGCAGCTCACTGCGACGCCGGGCAAGCTGCAGGCGCCGTCGGCGGGCATGACGCTGAACCTGAACCGCGGCCACGGCGTCGCCGGGATCGCGGACCGGACGATCGAACACGGCGGCTACATCTGGCGCGCGGTCCCGGCCGAGGACGACGCGCGGATCCTGCGGATCGCCCGCGGCGCGGAGGCCGCGCTCGCGCACGCGCCGGAGGGCACCCGCGTCGAGCTCAACGACGGCGCGCTGTGCGTCTCGACCGGCGGGATCGTCACCGACGCTGCGGTCCTCGACCTGCTCTGCCACATCGCCGGTGGGGTGGCCGGGGCGCTCGTCGCGCTGGCGGCGGCCGAGACGCCGCTCGATCCAGCCACGCCCGTCGGGCCGCCGCCGCCCAGCGCGAGAGCCGACTGGCTCGACCAGGGCGTGGCCCACGTCCGCTGGAGCGAGCCGCCTGCGAGCGTCGCGGCCGCGCAGGCGGCCTACCAGGACGAGGCGCAGGCCCAGACGCACGCTCGCGGGGTGAGGGGGACGGTGCGCGGCCTCGGTGTCGCGCTGTTCATCGTCTTGACGCTCATCGGTCTCGCGGGGATCGGCGCGGCGTGGCTCGCGCTGCCCGAGCTGCGGCCGGAGCTGGTGCTCAGCGCCGCGGGTCTGCTCTTCATCTTCCTCCCCGGCGGGCTGATCGCCGCGTGGCGGGCGGGCCGCGAGGTCCACGACGACGAGGTGTCCGTCCGCGCGCTGCCGTGGGGCATCGAGGCGTTCGCGCGCGAGTACGCCGCAGCGCGCGGCCTGCGCCTGGAGGACCCCGACGCGTTCCGCCATCGCTTCCCCAGCCCCTTCCCGGGGGCGCCACTGCGCGTCATGCACGGCGAGCTCTCGCCCGGCGTCCCGGGGTGGGTCGCCCTGTGGAACGACGACGTGTGGCCGCAGCGCCGCCATCGGCTCGTCGCGGTCGTCCCGGCACCGGCGGGCGGCGAGTCCGCCGTCGTCAACGGGTACGAGGCGCACGTGCGGGCGGGGCTGCTCGTGCTCGCGGGCGAGGTCTCCGCGGAGGAGCGGACGCTCGTGCGGCTCGACGCGCTGCGCACCGCTGCCGCGAGCGCGGCCGCCGGTGTCGTCGCGACCGGCTGAGCCGACCGCGCGGGCCACCATCATGTGGTGGTTCCGTGCCCACGCACTTCTCCACCACCGACCCCATCTCCGATGACGACCTGCGGGCGGCGCCGGTGCACTGGCCGCGTCCGTCGCGGCTGGCCGAGCCCGTCCGGCTCGACGCCGGCCAGAAGGCCGCCGACGCCCTGGAGACGCTGGGCCTGCACACCGTCGGTGACCTGCTCGCGCATCTGCCGCGCGGCGGCGGGGAGTCGCGGACCATCGGCGCGCTCGAACCGGGGGAGACGGCCACCGTCGTGGTCGAGGTCACGTCCATCCGCTCCCGTGCGGTCCGGCGCCGCGGGATGCGCCCGCTCGTGGAGGCGACGGTCGCCGACAGCACCGGCGTGATGCTGGTGACGTTCTTCAATCAGCCGTGGCTGGAGCGGCGGTACGCGCCCGGGACGCGCCTGGTCCTCTCCGGGAAGTACGAGGCCCGCAACCGCTTCCGCGTCTCGGGCCACGCGGAGACCACCGCCGCGGCGGGCGGGGAGGAGGGCGTGGCGACCTACCGGGCGACCGAGGGCATCAGCTCGCTGCAGCTGCACACGCTGGTGCGCGAGCACCGCGCGGCGATCGGCGACGTCCCCGAGCCGCTGCCTGTGCGCGTGCGCCTGGAGGAGGAGCTGCCCGGCATCCAGGCGGCGCTCGGCGCCGCCCACGGCCTGGTGCGCGCGGGCGGGGGCGCGACCGAGCAGGAACACGGTCGTCGCCGGCTGGCGTTCGACGAGCTGCTGCTCGACCAGATCGTCCAGCTGCGCCTGAAGGCCGAGCGGCGCGCCGCGGCGTCGGCAGAGGCGCTGACCGACCCGCCGTCGCTCTCGGAGACCTGGCGCACCGAGCAGCTGCCGTTCACCCCGACCGGCGACCAGCTGCGCGCCATGGACGAGGTCGACGCCGATCTCGCGCGCGACACGCCGATGCAGAGACTGCTCATGGGCGAGGTCGGCTCGGGCAAGACCGTCGTCGCGCTGCACGCGATGCTGCGCGCCGTCGAGCACGGGCGCCAGGCGGTGCTCATGGCGCCGACCGAGACGCTGGCCGAGCAGCACTTCGCCACGATCCAGTCGCTGATGTCGGGTGGTCTGGTCCCCGCCGCGCTGCTCACGGGTTCCACCACGGCGTCGCGGCGCAAGGACCTGCTCGGCAAGCTCGCGTCGGGCGAGCTGCCGCTGCTGGTCGGGACCCACGCGGTCATCGAGGATCCCGTGGTCTTCCACGACCTCGCGGTCGCCGTCGTCGACGAGCAGCACAGCTTCGGCGTGCGCCAGCGCGCGGCGCTCGACGCCAAGGCCCGGGACGGCCTCGCACCCCACGTGCTGCACATGACCGCCACGCCGATTCCGCGCACGATGCGCCTGGCGAGCTTCGGCGCGCTCGACGTCACGGCGCTGCGCGAGCTGCCCAAGGGCCGCCAGCCGATCGAGACGTTCGTCGCGTCGGGCGAGCGCGAGCGCGAGCGCGCGTACGAGCGCATCCGCGAGGAGCTGCGCGCCGGCCGGCAGGCGTTCGTGGTCTGCCCGCTGGTCGAGGACTCCGAGGCGGTGGCGGCCCGTGCGGCGACCGCGGAGTACGAACGGCTGAAGGCGGGGGAGTTCGCCGACTTCGAGGTGGTCCTCATGCACGGCCAGATGCGCCCGAAGGAGAAGGCCGAGGCGATGGAGCGGTTCGCCGCAGGCGGCGCGGACGTGCTCGTCGCCACCACGGTCATCGAGGTCGGCCGCGACGTGCCCAACGCCACGGTGATGCTCGTCGAGGACGCCGAGCGCTACGGCATCAGCCAGCTGCACCAGCTGCGCGGGCGGGTCGGCCGCGGCGAGCACCCGTCCCTGTGCCTGCTCTTCGGGCCGAAGGAGTCGGCGCGCCTGGCCGCGCTGGCGCAGCACAGCGACGGCTTCCAGCTGGCGGAGATCGATCTCGAGCTGCGCGGCGAGGGCGAGCTCACGGGCACCAAGCAGTCCGGGCTCGCGCGGTTCCGCGTCGCACGGCTCCCCGAGGACGCGGACCTGCTCGAGCGCGCGCACGGTCGCGCCGAGCGGTTGCTCACCCTCGACGCCCGGCTGGAGCAGCCCGAGCATGCGCTGCTGGCCGACGCCCTCGCGCTGGCCGAGGCCGAACCGGTCCCCGCGTGAGGGTCATCGCCGGCGCGTACGGCGGCCGTCGCCTGCACGCACCACCGGGAGCAGACACGCGCCCGACGTCCGATCGGGTGCGCGAGGCGCTGTTCAGCGTGCTCGGGGACCTTGCCGGCGTCCAGGTCCTCGACCTCTTCGCCGGCACCGGCGCGCTGGGCCTCGAAGCCCTGTCCCGCGGGGCGGCGGGGTGCGAGTTCGTGGACCGCGCGCAGGCGGCGATCAGGGTCATCCGGCGCAACCTGGACGAGCTCGGGATCGACGCTCCGGTGCACCGCCGGGACGCCCTGCGCGCCCTCAGCGACGCATCCGAGCGCGCCGCCGCCTACGATCTCGTCTTCCTCGACCCTCCATATCGGCATCCGCCCGAGCTCGGGCGCGCGCTCTCCGAGGCGCTCCCGGCGGTTCTGGCCCCGGGTGCGCGGGTAGTGACGGAGAGTGATCGCCGCAGCGCGCTCGCGCTGGACCTGCCGCTGACCTTCGAGCGCCGATACGGCGACACTCTCATTCGCATCCATGACGCCTGACAACCGCATCGCCGTCTGCCCCGGGTCCTACGACCCGATCACGTACGGCCACCTCGACGTGATCGAGCGCACCTCGCAGCTGTTCGACGAGGTCGTCGTGGCCGTCGTCAACCTGCCGCATCGCAAGGGCAAGACGATGTTCTCGACCGACGAGCGCATCAAGTTCATCGAAGACGCCACGGCCGACCTGCCGAACGTGCGGGCCGAGCCGTTTCGCACGCTGGTGGTCGATTTCGCCCGCGAGCTCGGCGCCCGCGCGATCGTCAAGGGCCTGCGCGCGATCTCCGACTTCGAGTACGAGATGGAGATGCACCAGCTGAACCGGCTGCAGGCGCCGGATATTGACACCCTCTACCTTGCCGCCTCGCCCCAGTACAGTTTCCTCAGCTCGAGCGGCGTGAAGGAGCTGGCGCTGTTCGGCGGTGACATCGGAGCCCTCGTGCCGTCCGATGTCGCTCGTAGGTTGAAGGAAGAAGTGGCGCGGGATCGAACCTAGGGAACTGCGTATGGACGTCCTCGTGCTCATCGACAAGCTGGATGACTTGGTGCACAACGCCAAGCCCGTCCCGCTGACGGACCAGGTCCGGGTCGACAAGGAAGAGATCTACGACATCCTCGATCAGATGCGCGCGACGATCCCTGAGGAGATCAAGCAGGCGCGCTGGATCGTCAAGGAGCGTCAGGAGATGCTCGCCGAGGCGAAGCGCGAGGCTGAGCGCATCGTCAAGGAGGCGCGCGAGAAGCAGACCCAGCTGGTGTCCGACGAAGAGGTCACCAAGCAGGCCGAGCGCGC
>SYBY01000396.1 GCA_005788585.1 Actinomycetota bacterium
CGCCGAGCGGCTCGGCGATGCGCTCGAGCAGCGCCACGTCGTCGACGCCCGCAGCGGCCGCCGCGAGCCGCAGGGCGGCGGCCGCATCGGCCGACCCCCCGGCCATGCCGCCCGCCACGGGTATGCGCTTCTCGATGGTGACCCGCACCGGGGGCGCGTCCCACCCGGTCGCGGCGCGGAAGGCGGCCAGCGCGTCCGCCGCGAGGTTCGGGCCCTCGACTCCGGGGCACAGGACGTCGTCACCGGCCGACCCGGGTGGGGCCGCGGTGAGCGTGAGGTGGTCGTGCAGGCTGACGCTGTCCATGACGGTGACGAGCTCGTGACGCCCGTCATCCCGTGTTGGGCCGACATACAGGCAGAGGTTCACCTTCGCCGGTGCCGTGCACGCCCAGCTCGTCACAGTGCCTCCCACAGCGCCGTGAACTGCTCCGGCGTCAGGCGTTCCGCACGGGCGTCCGGCGGCAGCCCGAGCCCCTCCAGCGCCGCGCGCACCGGCTCGCGCACGTCGCCCTCGAACCGGCCCGAGAGCGACAGCGACTTGGCCAGCGCCTTGCGCCGGTGCGCGAAGGCGGCCGACACGAGCGCGCGGAGCTCCGGGTCCGCCGGCGGGCCGGTGCGGCGCAGGCCGACCAGCACCGAGTCGACGTTCGGTACCGGGGCGAAGACCGTCCGCGCGACGCCGCGCAGGACCTGCACCTCACACGACAGCTGCGCGAGCACCGACGGCGCCCCGTACGCGCGGCTCCCGGCCTTGGCCGCGAACCGCTCGCCGACCTCCTTCTGCACCATCGCGACCCAGCGGTCGACGTCCGGGAGCTCCTCGACGGTGCGCAGGATCGCGGTCGCCGCGATGCCGTAGGGCAGGTTGGCGACGACCGCGGTCGGCGCCGGGTCCAGCGCGGGGAGATCCAGGTGCAGCGCGTCGGCCACGTGCAGCGTGACGTTGGCGAACGGCGCGAGCGCCTCGCCCAGCGGCTCCTCCAGGGTGCGATCGATCTCCACCACGTGCAGATGCCCGACGCGCGGGGCGAGGTATTCGCTCAGCACCCCGAGCCCGCCGCCGATCTCCAGGACGACGTCGTCCTCGCGCAGGTCCGCGGCGCGCTCGATGACCCCGAGGATGTTCGAGTCCACGAGGAAGTTCTGGCCCAGGTCGCGCTTGGGCCGGATGCCGAACTCGCGCATGCGGCGCAGGCTCGGCTGGGTTGGGAGCTGCTCGCTCACCACCCGAAGACGGTCGCGGCGTTGCGCTCGACGGCGGCTTCGAGCTCGGCGTACGTCTCGTCGCGCCGCTCGGCGAGGAACTGCGCGGTGTGTACGACGTACGCCGGCTGGTTGCGCTCCTTGCGCACCGCCTGCGCGGTGAGGTACGGCGCGTCGGTCTCGACGAGCAGCCGGTCGGCGGGCACGCGCACCGCGGCAGCGGCCAGCTCGGCGTTGGCCTTGTAGGTCACGTTGCCGGCGAAGCTGATCCACCAGCCCTGGTCCAGGCACTCGTCGAGCCGGTCCGGCATCGAGAAGCAGTGCATGATCACGGTGACGCCGTCGGCACGCGCGCGCAGGGTGGCGATCGTGTCGTCGTCGGCCGCGCGGGTGTGGATGACGAGCGGCTTGTCGAGCTCACGCGCCAGCTCGATCTGCGCGTGGAACGCGCGCTCCTGGTCGGCGCGCGGTGTGGTGTCGCGGAAGAAGTCCAGGCCGGTCTCGCCGATCGCGCGGCACTTCGGATGGGCGGCGAGGTCACGCAGCTGCGTCAGTGCGTCGTCGTCGAACCCGGACGCCATGTTCGGATGCCGGCCCAGCGCCGCGTAGACCTCGTCGAACGCCTCGGCGGCAGCCAGCGCCAGCGGCCAGGTCTCCTCGTCCATGCCGACCGTGAGGATGCGCCGCACACCCGCCTCGCGGGCGGCGGCGACCAGATCCGCGTCGTCGGGCGCGCAGCTCGACAGGTGCGTGTGGGAATCGATCATTCAGGCTTGGGGAACAGCGGCGCGATCTTCTCGACGCGGGTGACCGCACCGGCCCGCATCGCGGCGCCCTCGAGCGAGAGATCGTCGACACCGAGGGCGGCGAAGAGCTTGTCGACGGACGCAGGCAGCCACGGGTGCAGGAGGAGCCCGATCAGGCGCAGCCCGTCGGTCAGCGTGGCCAGCACGACGTCGAGCTGGCCGGCCTGCGCGTCGTCCTTGGCCAGCGCCCACGGCGCCTGCTCCTCGACGTAGCGGTTCAGCCGCCGCACCGCCTGCCACGCCGTGTCGAGCGCCACAGTCAGCTCGCTGGCGTCGATCTGCTCGCAGACCTGGGCGACGAGCGGGTCGAGCTCCGCCGCGATCGCGGGGTCGGGCGCGACCTGCGGGACGGCCCCGTCCCGGTAGCGCACGACCATGGCCGTGGTGCGGCTCGCGAGGTTCCCGAACTCGTTGGCGAGCTCGCTCTCGTAGCGCGCCGCGAACCCGGCGGTGGAGACCGCGCCGTCCTGCCCGAAGCGCACCTCGCGCAGGCAGTAGAAGCGCAGCGCGTCCGCGCCGAAGTCCTCGATGATCTGGAACGGGTCGAGCACGTTGCCCAGCGACTTGCTCATCTTGTGCTCGCTGCCGTCGGCGTCGCGCATGAGCAGAAAGCCGTGGACGACGACGTGCTCGGGCAGCGGCAGCCCCGCGGCCATGAGCAGCGCGGGCCAGTAGATGGTGTGGAACTTCAGGATGTCCTTGCCGATGAGCTGGACCTGCGCGGGCCAGAACTCGTCGGTGAGGTCCTCGCCGGGGCGGGCGTACGACAGCGCGGTGACGTAGTTCAGGAGCGCGTCGAACCACACATAGAAGACGTGCTCGGGGTCCCACGGCACCTCGACGCCCCACGTCAGCTGGCTGCGCGACAGCGAGACGTCCTGCAGGCCCTGGGCGAGGAACTGCCGCGCCTCGTTGAAGCGGTGCTTCGGCCGCACGAAGTCCGGGTTGCTGTCGAACAGGTCCTCGAGCTGCTGCTGGAAGTCCGACAGCTTGAAGAACCAGTTCTGCTCCGACTCGCGGATCAGGTCGATCTTGTGGATCGGGCACGTGTTGCCGGGAGCGATCTCCGCGTCGGTCTTGAAGTCCGCGCACCGCGGGCAGTACCAGCCCTCGTACAGGCCGAGGTGCACGTGCCCGCGCTCCTTGACGGTGGTCAGGATCTCCTGCACGCGCAGCTTGTGCTGGGAGTCCGACGTGCGCACGAAGAAGTCGTTGGAGACGTTGAGCTTCGGCATGAGGTCGCGGAAGCGCGGCGCGTTCTCGTCGACCAGCGCCTGCGGCGTCATCCCGCGGGCCTCGGCCGCGAGAGCCACCGGCTCGCCGTGCTCGTCGGTGCCGGTGAGGACGAAGACGTCCTCGCCGCGCTGGCGCATGTGGCGGGCCAGGACGTCCGCCGCGATGGCGGTGTACGCGTGGCCGAGATGCGGCGCGGCGTTGACGTAGTAGATCGGGGTCGTGACGTAGAAGCTCATGGGACGCGCGAGCCAGGCTACCGGCGCGCGTGGGCGAGCCCGTGAACGTGCTGGTTGCGCCGCCGCCGGCGACGCGCGCCGACGGCCGGGACGGCGCCGAGCACCACGAGCACGACGCCCAGGAGCGGAAGCCACGGCACGGGCCCGTCGGCCGCGGGGACGGCGCGCG
>SYBY01000397.1 GCA_005788585.1 Actinomycetota bacterium
CGACTGGATGTTCTTCACGCCGGCGCGGACGACGCCCTCGAAGTCGACGCCCTTGTGGTCGTAGAAGCGCCGGTCCTCGATCGCGATCGTCGCGTTCTTCATGTTCTGCGGGATCTCCCGCGACTTGATCGGCCGGCGCAGGACGCTGGACTCGATGAAGCCCAGGCGCGTGCCGTCAGCGGCGTACACGACGCTCGTGGTGCCCGGGTCCTGCGGCTTGAGCTCGCGCAGGTCGGGTGCGCTCTGCGCGATGCCGACGACCCACGCGACGGCCCCGAGCCCGCTGAGCGCGAGCAGCGTGACGAAGACCCCGAGGACGAGGAAGGCGGGCTTGGAGGCGCCACCGCGTTGACGGCGGCGGCGCAGGCGGTCACGGCGAGCGGACATGACGGTGCAAGAACACGCCGGAGTCACGATCGACCCGCGGCGAGCAGAAAAGTCTAGCCAGCAGCCGGGTTCGGCCCCGAGGGGCCAGCTCCTGCGTCGCCCTCGGGAAGCAGGCGCGCCGCCCGCAGTCGGCTCAGGCACTGTGCGCGCAGCTCGCCTTCGGCAGCGAGGCGCTGGGCGGGCATCGTCGTGGGGCCGCTCACCACGAGCTTCACGGCGCCCTCGAGCACCATGTCCGCGACGCGCACCGAGGCGTGCCCGGCGGTCTCGTCGCGGAGCACCGTCACCGCGCGCTCCACGTCGGCTTCGGGCGGCAGCCACAGGACGACCTCCGTGCCGACCTCCGGGGAGATGATCGTGTCGTTGCGGACGATCGCGCCGATCATCTCCTTGTTCGGGACGATGACCCGCGCGTTGGCGGCCGTGCGGATGTAGGTCGAGGTCAGCCGGACGTCCTCCACGACGCCGGTGTGGTCACCGACGGTGATCGCGTCGCCGATGCGCACGGGCTGCGCGACGGCGAGCTGGACGCCGGCCAGCGCGTTGCCGAGCACCTGCTGGCTGGCGAAGCCGACGATGGCGGCCAGCAGGGCGGTGGAGGCCAGCAGGCTGCTCGTGACGCTGCTCAGCGCGTCGATCTGCGAGATCGCGACGAAGACGCCGAACGCCAGGATCACCGCGACGACGAGCCGCCGGATGACGTTGAAGCGCGTGGCCAGCACGGGGTCGACGCGGTCGCCCGCCATCGCACCCGCGTGGCCCAGCATGTTCCGCACGATGAGGGCCGCGGCTCCGGCCACCAGGAGGGCGACCCCGGCGGCGATGGCACCATCCACCCAGTCCATGACGCCTGACGGTACCCCAGCCACCGCCCGTCCCCCCGTCGCCGCCCGGGTTCGCGCGGCGCTCGCCACGCCCGCCTGGCGCGACGCGCTGACCGCGCTCGCCGCCTCCCGGCTGCTCGTCGTCGCGGCCGGGATGTTCGCCGCGGCGGTGTTCGGGTTCAGCGCCCGGGCGGAGGACTTCGACCCGGCGGGGTTGACGATCGGGCTCGGGTCGGTGGGCGACGTGGTCGCGGCGCCCTTCGCCCGCTGGGACACGGTGTGGTTCCTGGCGATCGCCGGCGACGGCTACGACGGCGGCGCGCGCGCGGCGTTCTTCCCGCTGTACCCGCTGCTCGTGGGCGCGGTCGGGACGGTGCTGGGCAGCGACCTGATCGCGGGGGTCGTGGTGTCGCTCGTGGCGTGCACGGGCGCGCTCGTCGCGCTGCACCGCCTCGTCGCGCTGGACTTCGGCGACCGCGTGGCCCGCGGGGCGGTGCTCGGCGTCGCGTTCTTCCCCATGTCGTTCTTCCTCTCGGCCGTCTACAGCGAGGCGCTGTACCTCGCGCTGTCGGTCGGCGCGTTCCTCGCGGCGCGCACCGGGCGCTGGGCGTGGGTCGGGCTGCTCGGTGGGTGCGCCGCGGCGACCCGCAGCGCCGGGATCGTCCTGCTGCTGCCGTTGTTCGTCATCTGGTGGAAGCAGCGCGACCGCCGCCCGGCCGACCTCGCCTGGCTGGCGCTGGTGCCCGCGGGCCTGCTGGCCTACGTCGCGGGGCTCGAGATCGCCGGCCTCGACCCGCTCGCGCCGTTCGACGCCCAGGAGGTCTGGTTCCGGTCCTTCGCCGGGCCGTTCGTCGGCGCGTGGGACGGCGCGGTCGCCGCCTTCCAGGGCTCGCGGCAGCTGCTGTCAGGCGCCCGCGAGCCGGTGTACTTCACCGCCGCGGGCGGGGACCCGTACCTCGCCGCGCGGCACAACATCGAGCTCTTCGCGTGGCTCGTCCTGCTGACGCCCGCGGTCGTCGGCGTCCTGCGGCGGCTACCGATCGAGTACGGCGCCTACCTCGTCGCCGCGCTCGCCCTGCCGCTGTCCTACCCGGTCGCGCCGCAGCCGCTGATGTCGTTCCCGCGTTTTGCCTGCGTGCTGTTCCCGCTGGCGATCTGGGCGTCGCTGTGGTGCGACGGGCACCGCTGGCGCGGGCGGGTCCTGCTCGGCGCGGGCGCGGTCGGACTGGCTGTCTACACGGGGATCTTCGCGACGTGGCACTGGACCGCCTGAGCCTCGTCACCTTCGACGCGATGGGCACGCTCGTCGGGCTGCGCGACCCGATCGCGGGCCTGCGCGACGCGCTGGCGTCACGCGGGGCGCAGGTCGACGACGCGGCGGCCAGGGCCGCGATGCGCGCCGAGATCGCGTACTACCGCGCCCACCACGACGAGGCGGTCGACGTCGACGCGCTGCTCGACCTGCGCCGCCGCTGCGCCGCCGTGGTGCGCGACGCGCTGCCGCCCACCGGGCTCGACGACGACGCGATCCTCGCGGCGCTGCTGGAAGCCGTGCGCTTCGAGGTCCTGCCCGGAGCGCTGGAGGCTCTGGGCGCCGTCCGCGCGCGGGGGATCGCCACCGCCGTCGTGAGCAACTGGGACGTCTCACTGCACGCGGTGCTGCGGCAGACGGGCCTCGAGCCGCTCGTCGACCGGGTGGTGACGAGCGCCGAGGCGGGGGTCGCCAAGCCCGACCCCGCGATCTTCGCGCCGCTGCTCGACGACCTCGATCCGGCCGCTGCGCTGCACGTCGGCGACTCGCTCGAGGACGACGTCGCGGGCGCCCTGGCCGCGGGCATGCACGCCGCGCTCGTCGTGCCGGACGGGAAGCCCGCCGACGTGCCGCCCGGCGTGATCGTCCTGCGGGGACTGGCCGACCTGGCGGGAACGGACCAGCCGCTCCCGTACCCTGGAACGGACTGATGACGAGCCTGCCTCCGGCCTACGTCCACCCCGGCCCGCCGCCGGAGCCGCCCGAGTACCCCGAGGGCCTGCCGCCGCTGAAGGTCGGCGCGGCGACCTGGAAGCCCTGGACGGGCTTCCTCGTGATCGTGCTCGCGTTCTCCGTCCCGCTCGTGCTGGGGATCCTCGCGGGTGTCGGGATCGCCCTCGCCGGCGGGAGCCTCGAGGACGACCTGCCCTCCGGCGTGCTCATCGGCCTGACGTTCGCGCAGGACATCGGCTTCATCCTCGCCCCGCTGCTCGTCGCGACGTGGTTCGCCACCCGGCCGAAGAGCGAGGACTTCGGCCTGGCGCCGCCGCAGCGGGCGTGGCTGGCGGTTGGTCTGCTCATCGCCGTCTACGTCGGGTACGTCGTCATCAGCGGGATCTACATCCAGGCGTTCGGCTTCGAGGCCGAGGACCAGCTGCCCGACGAGCTCGGGGTCAACGACTCGACCGTCAACCTGGTCCTCGTCCTGATCCTGATCACGGTGATGGCGCCGGTGGCGGAGGAGATCCTCTTCCGCGGCTACATCTACCGGGCGTTGCGCAACGGGCTCGGTGTCGCGGGCGCGGCGATCCTGTCGGGCGTCATCTTCGGCGGCATCCACCTCGGGTCCTCGCCGACCGAGTTCGTGCCGCCGCTCATGCTGCTCGGCGTCGGGCTGGGGCTGCTCTACCAGTGGACGGGCTCGCTCTATGCGCCCGTGGCGCTGCACGCGTTCAACAACGCGATCGCGTTCGGTGTGCTCGTCGAGTGGTCCTGGCAGATCCCGCTGCTGGTCGCCGGATCGATCACCGTGTCGCTGCTGGCGCTGCGGCTGCTC
Source organism: Actinomycetota bacterium (assembly GCA_005788585.1). The sequence goes on from SYBY01000397.1 coordinate 4,019, forward strand.
AGCGACGCGCTCGGGAGCCGCCGGTCGGCCGCGCTCGGCGTCACGCGCACCGCCTGAGGCCCGCGCGGCGCGCCTGGGACATTCCGGCCCGCCGCGCCGTAGAATCGGCGGCATGCGTCACGGACCGGCGGTTGCCGCCCTCACCACCGCGGCGGTCGCCGCCTTCGCCGCCCCTGCCTTCGGTCAAGAGGCCGTTCCTGCCGCGACGGCGCCCGCGCCTGTGCCGGCCCCTGCTGCCGAGCCTGCCCCCGAGCCCAAGCAGGGCAAGCTCACGCTCCGCACCGAGCGGCGGATGGGGCTCGTGCAGTCCCGCGTGAAGGTCCGCGGCACGCTGACGCCGTACGTCGCCGGCCAGAAGGTCATCGTCCGGTTCTACCGCGGTGCGAAGAAGCTCCGGGTCGTCGAGGTCAGCGTCAAGCGCGACGGCGAGGTCGGCCGCTTCACCGTCGGCTACGCGCCGAAGAAGACCGGCCGGCTGACCATCCGCGCCGTGCATCGCCAGACCGACGAGCTCGCCTCGATCACCGCGAAGGGCGTCGGGGTCGACGTGCTGCCGCGCCGCGTCGCTCCCGGCGCGAAGGGCGCCACGGTGCGCATCATGCAGGAGCACCTCGACCGGCTCGGGTACGTCGTCGGCAAGCGCGGGGTGTTCGACGCGCGGACGGCGCGTGCGGTCCTCGCGTTCCGCAAGGTCACGGGCATGGCCCGCACGTCGCAGGCCAACGAAGAGGTCTTCGCCCGGATCGCCCGGGGCGGCGGGAAGTTCAAGGTCAAGTTCCCCAAACACGGCCGGCACGTCGAGGCCGACATCTCCCGCCAGGTGCTCGCGCTGATCGGGGCGAACGGCAAGGTCGAGCGGATCTACCCGACGTCCACGGGCGCGCCCGCCACGCCGACGATCCTGGGGTCGTTCAAGGTCTACCGCAAGGACCAGGGCACCAACGCGATCGGCATGGTGCACTCCGCGTACTTCATTCGCGGGTACGCCATCCACGGGTACAAGAGCGTGCCGACCTACAACGCGAGCCACGGATGCCTGCGCGTCCCGATCCCGGACGCGATGAACATCTTCCGCTGGGTCCGCTACGGCACGCGGGTCGACACGTACCGCTGACGGCGAACGGGGCGCCGGCTCACCGCGTTCGCGACCGCGCTGAGCCCGACGCCCCACACCAGCAGCGCGAGGAACGCGGGCACGAGCTCGCGGGTCCACGCGTCGGCGCTGCGCGGCACCGCCCCCTCGAACGGTGCGCGCAGGATCTCGTTGGCGTCGGTGACGACGCGCTCGAAGCGGGTGGGCGGCTCCTCGGCCGGCGGCGCGGTCGCAGCGCTGTAGCTCACGCTCTGGCTCACGCGAGCCTGGGCGTCGTTCGAGACGCC
>SYBY01000398.1 GCA_005788585.1 Actinomycetota bacterium
CAGGCCGATCCGTACGATCCCGCGGCCATTTCCGGGCTCTAGGGCCGCGAACGCCTAGACTGACCCGCGCCTATGCCCGGAATCGTGATTGTCGGCGCCCAATGGGGCGATGAAGGTAAGGGGAAGGTCGTCGACCTGCTCGCAGAGCAGGCCGAGGCCGTCGTGCGCTTCCAGGGCGGGAACAACGCCGGGCACACGATCGTCCGCGACGGCGAGACCTTCAAGTTCCACCTCATCCCGTCCGGGATCCTCTACCCGGGCAAGCTGTGCGTGATCGGCAACGGCGTCGTCATCGACCCGAAGGTCCTCACGGGCGAGATCGACGGGCTGCGGTCCAACGGCATCGACGTCAGCGGGCTGCGCGTCAGCGCGAACGCGCACGTGATCATGCCGTACCACCTGCTGCTCGACACGGCGGGCGAGGCGAAGCTCGGCAAGCTGCAGATCGGCACCACCCGCCGCGGCATCGGCCCCGCGTATGCCGACAAGGCGTCACGGGTCGGCATCCGCGTGCAGGACCTGCTCGACGAGAAGATCCTCAAGAAGAAGATCATGGCCGCGCTGGAGCCCAAGAAGCTCTCGCTGCGCCCCTACGAGCGTGATCCCGAGCTCGACCTGCAGGCGATGACCGAGCAGTACCTCATCTACGGGCACAAGCTCGAGCAGTACGTCGCCGACACCGCAAAGCTGTGCTGGGACCTGCTCGACGACGGCCGCAACGTCCTCTTCGAGGGCGCCCAGGGCGTCCTGCTCGACATCGACCACGGCACGTATCCGTTCGTCACGTCGTCGAACCCCGTCGCGGGCGCCGCGACGATCGGCGCCGGTGTCGGCCCGCGCGACATCGACGAGGTGTGGGGCATCGCCAAGGCGTACGCCACGCGCGTCGGCTCGGGCCCGTTCCCCACCGAGCTGCACGACGACACCGGCGAGGAGATCCGCACCCGCGGCGGCGAGTTCGGCACGACGACCGGGCGCCCGCGGCGCACGGGCTGGATGGATCTCGTCGCGCTGAAGTACGCCGCGCGGATCAACGGCCTCACGTCGCTGGCGATCACGAAGCTCGACGTCCTCTCCGGGTTCGAGACCCTGAAGGTCTGCACGAGCTACCTGTCCGCCGAGGACGCGGAGCTCGACCACTTCCCGTACCACCAGTCGGTGCTGCATCACGCACGGCCCGTCTACACCGAGCTGCCCGGCTGGACCGAGGACATCACCGGATGCCGGTCCGCGGACGAGCTGCCGCAGACCGCGCGGGACTACCTCGACTACCTCGCCGAGTTCGTCGGGGTGCCGATCACGCTCGTCGGTGTCGGCCCCGGTCGCGAGCAGATCATCTGGCTGCGCCGCACCGAGGGCGTCGCGGCCACGCTCACCGTCTGAGGGCGTCATGGAGGTCCGGCGCGCGCGGCCAGGCGACGCCGCGGCACTCGCGGGCATCGTTCGCGCCGGCATGGAGTCCTACCGCGGGTTCGCGCCATCGGACTGGGATCCCGAGCGCGTCACCGGCGCTGTCGCGCGCGTCGGGGAGCTACTGAACGCCGAACACCCGTACCGGGGCTGGGTCGCGCCCGCCGACGAGATCCCGATGGGCTTCGCCGGGTACCTTCCGGCGTCTGCGGCGGGCAGCAACGCCGACGACGAGCCGGGGCTCGCGCACCTGCGTCATCTGTTCGTCGTCCCCCGCGCGTGGGGGACGCAAGTGGCCACCGCCCTGCACGCCGCCGTGCTCGAAGATGCGCGTACGCGCGGCTTCACGACCATGCGCCTGTTCTGCGCAGCCGGGCAGCTGCGTGCGCGCCGGTTCTATGAGCGGGAAGACTGGACGTTCACCGGGCGGCAGATCGACGAGACACCGCTCGGGCTCGCCGTCGTCGAGTACCGGCGCCCGCTCAGGCCTTGACGACGCGCGAGTTCACGAGCATGTCGTGCAGCGCGCGGTTCTCCTCGTCCCACAGCGGCCAGAGGTAGTTCAGCAGCCACGGGATGTAGAGGAAGAAGCTGCCGACGAGGCCGAACAGCAGCTGGATGACGATGACCTGCCGCAGCGCCGACCAGCCGAGGTCGGTCGGCTGGCCGTTGGTGCGGATGACGCGGATGTTCAGCGCCGACTTGCCGATCGTCTGGCCGTTCGTGCGGGCCATCCAGTACGGCTGGTAGGCGAGCGACACGATGATCACCGGGATGAAGGCGACGAGCACGCCGAGCCAGAAGCCCACCGCGCCGCCACTGTCGCCGCCCAGCGACCCGAGGCCACCGAAGATCGCTCCGATGAGCACGATGAGGACGATCGACGCGATGCCGACGATGAAGCTGTCGATGATGAGCGCCCCGGCGCGCGATCCCCAGCTCGCCAGCTGGTAGTTGCCGATCGGCTGGGGCGAGGCAGCGGGCGGCGCGAAGGCGCCCGGCGGAACCGGGCCGCCGCCGTAGCCGCCGGGTGACGGCATGTACCCGGGCGGGGGAATCGACCCCTCCGCGCGCTGGGCCGGCTGCTGCGGTGCGCCCGTCGCCCCCGGGGCAGCGGGGGGTGCAGAGAACCCCGAGGGCGCGGGCGGCGGAGACGCCGCGAGTGGGTCGCCGGCCTGAAGACCGGTGGGGGGCGGCGCCGCCTCCGTCCCCGGATATGCGGGGGGCTC
>SYBY01000399.1 GCA_005788585.1 Actinomycetota bacterium
CGCAGACGGACATCAACTTCGCGGGGAACTGGCCGGGCGTGGAGTGGCTCATCATCGGCCTCAAGCCCGAGGAGCCCGAGGCGCGCTCGTATCTCATCGAGGGCGGCGAGGTCACCGAGGTGCCCGTCGACGTGACGTGACCCAGGACGCGCTCGTCTGCCCGGGGTGCGGGACCACGCACGCCGCGGACGAGCGCCTGTGCCCGGACTGCGGCCTGCCGCTCGTGCCCGAGGGCGGTGGAGAGGCGGAGGTGACGCCCGCGCAGGCGTGGGCGCGGAAGGTCAAGCCGTCGTACGCCAACGGCGACCTCGTGCGGGTCGTGACCGCGCGCAATCTGGTCGAGGCCGAGTTCGTCCAGTCCCTCCTGCTGGAAGAGGGCATCCCGTCGACGCTGCGCCGGACGGCGGGCTTTGACGTACCCGAGATGCTCGCGGCCGGCCCGCGCGACGTGATGGTTCCGCTCTCCGGTCTGGAGGCGGCGCGAGACATGCTGCTCGAAGTCGAACTTCTGTCCACCTCCGACGGCGCCGCCTCGCCCGCGCGACTCGCCATCTGGCTACTCGTCGCCGTGTCCGTGGTTGGGGCCGTGGTGTGGGGCGGAACCGAGCTTTTGACCTGACGGGTTGTCTCAATTGCGGGCTGATCGCCCGCGTTTCCTGGGTACGCACATACCCGATTCTCACCGGAAACGGTGAAGCCAGGACCGGGCTGCGCCGATAACGGTGTGGACACCTCTCACGTCACCGAGGACGGGGAGGGCTCTCGCAACACCAAGGACGGGTCACATCATGCGCACCACCAAGAGCAGGCTGCTCGCGAGCACCGCGGTGCTCGGCGTGCTCGCCGCCGCCATGTCAGCGGTGGTCTTCTCGGCGTTCAGCGCCACCACGGAGAACGCCGGCAACTCCTTCGCGACGGGGTCCATCACCCTGACCGACAACGATTCGGGCTCGGCGCTGTTCAACGTCACCGGCGCCGACGCCAACGACACGTACACGCGCTGCATCAAGGTCACGTACGCGAGCACGGGCTCCGTGAACGCGAGCGTCAAGCTCTACGGCACCACGGGTGGCACGGGACTCGACGCGTACCTGGACGTCGCGATCACCCGGGGCACGGGCGACGCGGCGGACTGCAGCGACTTCGCGGGGGCGACGTCGATCTACAGCGGCACGATGCAGGCGTTCCCGGACAACTACGCCGGTGGCACGAATGACACCGACGCGTCCTGGAGCAACGGCGAGACCGCGACCTACCGCATCGCGGTCACCGTCCAGGACGACAACGCAGCGCAGGGCCTGACCGCCACGCAGACGTTCACGTGGGAGGCACGCTCCATCTAGGCCGGCCCGCGGGCCGGCGCTTGCCGGCCCGCTTCGGCGGCTGAGGTCTGCGTCATGCACGAAGGCACCGCCACGGCGGTTCAGACCTGGGATCCCGGTCCGGCGCCCGCGTTTCCGTCCCGCGGGCGCCGTCCGGCGCTCTGGCGCCGCGTCCTCGGGCGCGTCAGCCTCGTGCTGCTCGTCGTCCTCGTCGTCGCCGCGGTCGTCACCGTCGGGCTCGTCCTCGTGGGCATCAAGCCGCGGGTCGAGGCCACGGGCAGCATGGAGCCGGTGCTCTCGCCGGGTGACCTCGTGTTCGTGCGCGAGGTCCCCGCCTACGAGGCGCGTGTCGGGGATGTCGTCGCGTTTCAGGAGCCTTCAGGGCGCCGGCGCATCATCGTCCACCGCGCGACCAAGATCGCGCCGATGCCGGGAGACCGGCTCGCGTTCACGACGAAGGGCGATGCGAACACCGCGTCGGAGACGTGGCAGATCCGCGCCGACGGCCGGATGGGGATGGTGAGCTTCTCGGTGCCGTTCGCCGGGACGATCCTCTCGCCCTTCCGCGGCATCCCATGGGGGATCCTGCCGCTGCTCGCGACGCTGGCGCTCGGCGGACTCGCCCTCAAGCGGATCTGGAGCGCCGAATGATCCGCCGTGCCGTGCCGGCGGCCACCGGGGCCCTCGCCGCCGCGGGCGCCACCGCCGCGATGGCGTTCGGCATCGGCGGCGCCGGCGGCGTGCTGACCGGTGGGGGCGACGTGTCCGCAGCGTCCCACGGTTCGCTGCGACTCGACGTGAACGGCCCCCTCTTCACGGAGCACGGCTTGGTCCCGGGTGCGGTGGTCGAGCGCTGCGTCACGGTGACCAACGAGGACGCGTACCCTGCCGACGTCGCGCTGTACGGACGCCGCGACGCCGACGCTCTCGCACCACACCTCCGGCTCCAGGTCACGCGCGGCAGCCGTCCGGCGGGTGCGCCCGGCTCGTGCGCCGGCTTCCTCGCCGTGCCGGCAGACTTCGGCTTCGGGGCCAACGGCATCCAGTTCGACGGGACGCTCGACGCGTTCCCGACCACCCCGGACGCGGCGGTCAGCCCCGGCGACGAGATGCAGGCGGGCGAGACCCGGGCCTACCGGCTGCGGATCACCGTGGCGGGCGGGGGGAACGCCATCCAGGGGCTCCAGGCCGTCCAGGCCTTCTCCTTCGGCGCGACCTCGACCGGTGGGACGACCCGGACCCCGATCGATCCCGGACCCTCGCGCAAGCGGCCGCCGCGCGAGAACCCGAACGATCCGACGACGGGGCAGTCGGATCGCTGGTGCGGCCGGGTGGACGTCCCGTCGCCGGCGCGGCCCGGGATGCGCCGCATTCCCACGACCGACCGGTGGGTCCTGGCCCGGCGCGTGCTCTCCCCGCACGCGGCGCGCGGCGGGGCCAAGCGGCTCGGCATGCGGATCTGGACCAACCGGCAGGGGCGGCGCCTGGTGCTCGCCCTCGGCGAGCGCTGGGCCCTCGGCGTCGCGCCGCCACGGACCTGGGCGTCGGTGACCTATCGGCTCAACGGCGAACGCAGCGCGGGCTCCTCATCGCGTCCCTTCGTGTGGCAGATCGACCCGGAGCACATCTACCCGGGTGAGAATCGCGTGCGCGTCACCGTGACGCCGCGTGACGGCGCGCCGATGGAGACCGAGTTCCGCTTCCGCATGCGGGCCTGGGGCGAGAACAAGGATGAGAGCGTGTGTTCCCTCCTCTGAACAGGCTTCAAGGGGACACTCGGACCCCTGCACGCATACCCGATTCTGACGATGGGGGGGTTGGGCGTTCGTCCTCCTGGGCCGATACAGGTGGTGGAGGTCACGGACGACCCATGCGATCTACACGGAGCAAGCTCATCGCCAGCGCGGTCATCCTCGCGCTTCTCGGCGTGGTCGCATCCGGGACCGTCCATTCGGCGTTCAGCACCACCACGAGCAACCCCGGCAACGCCTATGGCGCCGGCACCGTGGTCCTGAGCGACAACGACTCCGGCAGCTCGCTCTTCACGATGAGCAACCTCAAGCCGGGGGACACGCTCACGAAGTGCATCAAGGTCGACTACACCGGCTCCCTGTCGTCGGCGGTGCGGCTGTACGGCACGACGGGCGGCACCGGACTGGATCAGTACCTCGACGTCGTGGTCCGGCGTGGCTCGTTCCCGGGGGCACCGCCGGCGAGCAACGCCTGCACGGGCTTCACGTCGGCCGCCACGATCCACAACGGCACGCTGCAGGCGTTCCCGGACTCCTACGCCGCGGGGCTGAACGAGGGCACGTGGACGAACGGCACCTCGAACGTCTACGAGATCACGGTGACGCTGCAGGACAACAACGCGGCTCAGGGTCTGACCGCG
>SYBY01000400.1 GCA_005788585.1 Actinomycetota bacterium
CGGTCCGGCGGGTGACGGGGCGGCCTCGCCGAGGAGGGACTCGGGCGGGGCGACGGTCAGCGGGGTCATCTGCACCTCTCCATGTACAGCTCTGTACATCGACTGTTCAGAACTGTACATGGATCGGTGTCAGATGCAAGCCGCTACCGCGTGCGCAGGGTGAAGCGGAACGAGCCCCGTTGCCGATGCCCGTCCGCCGCGGTGGCGCTCCAGCGCGCGGTGTACCGCCCGGCCTTCAGGCCGCGCGTGAGCGGGACCGTCAGCCGCGTGACGTTGCGCGGGTCACGCCCGCCCTTGCCCGACGACACGACCCGCCCGCCGGGACCCGTCACGCGGATGGTCCCCGTGCTCATGGGCCCGGAGAACGTGACGGTGACCTTGGTGAGCGCGGTCGACGCGGTGCCGCCCGCGCGGGGGCTGGTGGCCTCGACCTCGCTGTGCGCGAACGCCGTCGCGGCCGCCCCTGTGAGGGCGGCCCCGCACGCCAGCGCGATGATGGCTCTGCGGACCATGATCAGCGCGAGAGCCTGGCCGTGGTGAGCACGCTGCGCCCGCCCGCGGCGACGTCGACGGTGACGTTCGTCGACCCGGTGAGCCTGGCCATGGCGCTGCGGGCCGTGCTCCCGGCCTTCAGCGTCACGGTCGTCGCGCCCGCGGCGAGTGTCGTCGTGGTGCTGGCCAGCACGCGCGAGCGCAGCCTGTGGGCCTTGGCCTTGCTCGCCGACAGCAGGATCCGGACGTGCGCCTTCTCGCCGGCCGGGCCGGTGAGCTTGACGGCGACGCCGGTCCCCAGCGCGCCGACCTTCAGCGATGTCGACTCCAGCGCGATCCCGAGCGGCGTCGTCGCAACCTTCAGCTGCGCGTTCGCAGCCGCCGTGGCCTGCTCGGCTGCGGCGGCCTTGCCGGCCAGGACCTGCAGGGCTGCCTGCGCCTCCGCGGACGCGCGCTCAGCGGCGACCTTCGCGATCTCGAGCGCCGCGACCTGGGCGTCGAGGTCGGCGACCTCGTCTTCGAGCGGTGCCGTGGCCTCGGCGATCGTCGACGAGCTCAGCGTCGTCCACGGGGCGAGCGGGTTCGCCGAGGTCGGCGGGCTGTTGTACGCGTCAGCCGGCGCGTAGGTGCCGCCGAGCCCGGCGCACGCCGCGGCCGGGTCGGCCACGGTCGCCAGGTCGACGCCCGTCAGCGTCTTCACCACCGGGATCCAGGTGGCGGGGTCGTCCTCGAAGCCCGCGCTGGCCTTCTGGAAGGGGATGTAGCCGTAGAACGGGTCGGTGCCCTGCCACGAGCCGATGTGCTCGAAGGACGACAGGGCCGCGACGCCCTGGCAGGTGGCGTGGACCTGCACGCCTGTTCCCCCCTCGAGGTACCACGCCTCCTTGAAGTTGGCGAGCTTGCCGGCCTGGTTGCGGTAGGCGCCCGGCAGGGCCGCGAAGTTCAGCCCGCCCATGGTCGTGACGCCGTTCGTCTCGCGGAAGACGGCGGTGTAGCCGTGGTTGGAGAAGACGTAGCGCTTCTGGCTGACCAGGTCGCCGGGGGTGATCGGTGACGGCGCCGGCGACGGCACGACGCGCGCCGTCGTCTCGTAGACGCTGGGGTGCGCCAGCGCAGCGACGGGCGCGGCGAGGGTTGCGGTCGCGACCGCGGCCGCGATGAGGAGGGAACGGTTCATCGGATGACTCCGGTGTTCGAGGTGGACCGCTCGGCGCGCGTGCCGGACGGGATGAAGACGGCCTGGTAGCGGCCGGCGCGGGGATGCGTGAGGCGCAGGCGGAACGCGCCGCGCGTCGCGGTGGTGGTCGCCGACGGCGAGAACGCGCCGTCGCGCAGCCAGAGCACGCGCCCCGGGAGCTTCGGCCGGACGGTGCCGGTGACGATCACGCCACCAGACTTCGCCCGGCGGACCTGCACGCGGACGGTCGAGCGGACCGTCACGGTGAGGGTCTGCGAGTCCAGCCCGCCCGCGGTGGCGCGGAGCTTCGTGGTCTCGCCGATTGGGACCCGCAGCGCGAACGTGCCGTCGCCGGCGGTCGTCGCGGTGCGTGCCGTGGTGCGGTGGGCCTGGACCCGCAGGCGGACGGGCACACCGCCGGCCGCCGGCCGGACCGAGCCCGTGACCCGCACCGTCTTCGCCCCCGTGACGCGACGTGGTGCGCGCAGCGTGACGCCGCCGGGGGTGACGGTGGTGCCGGCTCCCGTTCCGATGCCACCCGGAGCCGGAGCTACGGACCCTGTCCCGAGGCCGCAGGTGCCGACGACGAGGTCCGCGCCGAATTCCGTGCCCGCCGGGGACGTGCCACCGGGAGCGCGGTCGACCCAGTGCACCACGCCGGGCGCGTCCTCACCGTCGTAGGTGAGGGCGAACGGACGGCTGAGCCTGGTGCCCGCGGCGACCCCGGGCACGTCGATCATCACCGCGCCGCCGGCCCCGGATTCGACCGTCCCGGTCGTCGGACCGGAGCTGGCGAAGCCGCTGCCGTTCCACGTCCCGTGGTCGTAGCGCATCGCGCCGGTCCGAGGCGCCTCGGCGCGCACGTACCGGCGGACCCCGTCGACCTCGAAGAGCAGCGCGAAGCCCGCCGCCTCGGAGTCCTCGTGGGCCGGCCCGAACGCCGCCGTCCGCGGGCGGATGACCGCCTGCAGCCCCGCCTGTTCGGAGAACCAGGCGGTGGTCACGTCGGTGGTGTTGTGGTGCCCGTCGCCGATGGCGTCGGTGATCTCGGGCACCCCGCCGCACGGCGACGGCGCCGCGACGGCGGGGGTGGTCATGGATCCGGCCAGCGCCGCGCCGAGCACGGCGGCGGCCGGGTAGGTGGAAACGCGCATGCGCCCCTTTCAGGTCGGTGGACGCGCACGCCCACCTCCCCTCGCAGGGTCGCCGGGCGCGCGCTAGGTCGGGAGGGCGACCGGGGCCGGCGGCGGGCGCACGGCCAGGGCGAACGCGATGCGACGTCCAGTGCGGCGGATGTAGGACGGGGCGACCGGCCGCAGCGCGGCGCGGGGCCGTGCGTGGCGCACGGCGGAGCGGCGGGCGCGCAGCCGTTCGATGAGCTCCTCGCCGACGAACACGCCATGGGCCAGCAGCAGCATGAGCGCGGCGGCGGGCGCCAGCAGCAGCGCCACGGACGGGGCCAGCACGAGCCCCGCGGCGAGGGCGAGCAGGGTGACCGCGAGCGCGGTGGCGCGCAGCAGCACGGGGTGGCGACCTCGGGACATCGGCTCGCCACGGTAGCCGGGGTCGTCCTGCGATGCCAACTCGGCGACGGCTACCATCGGCGCACCGTGTCGTCCCACGATCTGCGCCATCTGCTGCTCGCCCTGACCGCTGTCGGGGTGCTGTGCGTGCTGCCGATCGTGCTCGGCGCGCCGATCGATCTGCTGCTCGCTGCGCCGCTGCTGCTCATGGCGCTGCCCCTGCTCGCGGGCCGGTATCTCGGGGAGGAGGCGCTGGAACGCCTCGTCCGGATCGCCGCGTCCCGGCGGCGCCCGCGGGCTCGCGCGTCGGTGCCGTCGACGGCACGTGGACCGCGTGCCCTGCTCGCCCGCGGCGGCGCGCTGCTGGCCCGCTCGCTCGCGGTGCGCCCACCGCCCGTCGCGCTCGCCATCCGCTAGCCGCTCCGCCGCGAGGTCGCCTCGGGTCGGAGCACGACCCGATCGGAGGATGGACCCCATGGTCCGCGTCATCGCCCTCGCCGTCGCCACCCTGTGCGTCGCGGCGCTCACCACCGCACCGGCGCTCGCCCACGAGGGCGACCCGGACTACGAATCGCTCGTCACGACCCCCGGCCCCGAGGGCCTGGAGGTGCGCGTGCTGTCGGGCGACGACCGGCTCGAGGTCCGCAACCGGACGGGCGAGCTCGTCGTCATCGAGGGCTACGACGACGAGCCGTACGCCCGGCTGTTCCCCGATGGGCGCGTCCAGGTCAACGAGCGCTCGCCGGCGGCGTACCTGAACGAGGACCCGCGCGGCGACGTCGACGTGCCCGCGGTCGCGGACGCCGAGGCCGAGCCACGCTGGCGCACCGTGGAGGGCAACGGCCGGTTCGAGTTCCACGATCACCGCATCCACTGGATGAACGACGCGGACCCGCCGAAGGTCCAGGAGGATCCGGCGCCGCGGCAGAAGGTCTACGACTGGAGCGTGCCCGTCACGGTTGCCGGCACGCCGGCGTCGATCGACGGCACGCTCTGGTGGCGCGGCACCGGCGGCGGGACGCCGACGGCGGCGTTCGTCCTCCTCGGCGTCGTGATCGCCGGGAGTCTCGTGCTGATCGTGGTCGTCCGGCGCCGCCGGGCCCGGAGTCAGGGGGAGGAGGCGTGGTGAGGCGGGTCCTGCTCCTGGCTCTCGCCGTCCTGCTGGCGCTGCCCGCGGTCGCCCAGGCCCACGCCGTCCTGGCCGGCAGCGAACCGGCGCGCGGCGTCACCGTCGAGCGCGCGCCGGCCGAGGTCGGGCTGCGGTTCAGCGAACCGGTCGAGGCCGCGTTCGGCGCGCTGCGCGTCATCGGCGCCGACGGCGAACGGGTGGACGACGGGCGCTCGGAGCACCCGGGCGGGCGTCAGGACGAACTCCGCGTCGGGCTGCGCGGCGGGCTGGCCGACGGCACGTACGTCGCGACCTACCGCGTGATCTCGGCCGACAGCCACCCGGTCAGCGGCGGGGTGGTGTTCTCCGTGGGCAAGGCGGGCGCCGCGCCGGCGAACGTCGAGTCGCTGCTGGGTGGCGAGTCGGGCCCGGTCACTCGGACGGCGATGAAGGTCGCGCGCGGCGTCGCCTATCTGGCGACCGCCGTGCTGGTCGGCGGCCTGCTCTTCCTCCTGCTCGTCTGGGGTCCCGCCGCCCGGGCGACGGGGACCTCCGGCGCGGCGGCCGCCGCGCTGGCACCGCGACTGCGACTGATCCTGGGCGTCGCGGCGGTCGCGGGCGTCGCGGCGACCGCCGCGGGCCTGGGCCTGCAGGCGGCGCTCGCGTCGGCGACGACCTTCTGGGCGGCACTCGACGGCCCGACCCTGCGCGAACTGCTGGACACGAACTTCGGCCAGGCCTGGGGTGCGCGGCTCCTCGCGTTCACAGCACTGTCCGGCGTCATCGGCCTCCTGCGCCCTGCGGCCGCCGACGCACGC
>SYBY01000401.1 GCA_005788585.1 Actinomycetota bacterium
CGGGTCGCCGGGCGGCGGGAAGTAGCACGTCATGTCGATGAGCAGGTGCTCGTGGGTGATCGTCGGCCCGAGGTCCTCGGGGGCGATCGGGCCCAGGACGGTCATGACGTGCGGCACGGTGATTCCTTCCGCTCCGTGGAATGTCGTTGCGCGCGCAACGACCAGGCCCTGAGCGTACACTCGGAGGGGTGAGCCTGCATCGCGGCATCGACGGGCCGTCGCCGCTGGAGCCCGAGCCCGTCAGCGGCCCGCCCGGCCTGCATGAGGAGCGCCTGGCCCGCCGTTCCACCCGGCTGGCGGCCGGATCGCTGGCCTGCCCCGACTGCGACGCGCCCCCGCTGGCCCCTGGCGCGCCCATCTCCGTGTCCGCCTCACTGGCCTGCGGCTACTGCGGCCGGACCGGCCCGGTGCGCGACTTCCTCATCCTGGGGGAGCCGACGCGGCCGACCCGCGTCGTCGTCCACGTCAGGGCGCCGGCGGCACGCGCAGGTGGACCTCGCCGGCGCTGAGCGTCGCGACGGTCCCGTCCTCCCGGCGCACGAGCAGCTCCCCGGCGTCGTCGACCCCCTCGGCCACGCCCCGCCCTTCGGCCCACGTGATCTCGCGGCCGCGCAGGACGTCGCGGGCGCGCCAGGCGTCGAGCAGGTCGGGGACGGGCTGACCCAGCCAGTGCGTGAAGCGGGTCAGGATCACCGCGAGCAGGGGCTCGACATCGGCGGGTGAGCGGCCGAGCGTCGCAGCGGTCGCGTGGAGCTCGGGCGGCAGGTCCTCGAGCCGCACCGCCACGTTGACCCCGGCGCCCAGCACCGCCCATCCCTCGGCGGGCCGGCCCTCGGCGAGGATGCCGCACACCTTGCGCCCGTCGAGGTGCAGGTCGTTCGGCCACTTGATCCCCACGTCCGGGCCGAGCGCCTCGGCGATCGCCACGGCGCCCACGAGGGGCAGCAGCCGCGGCGGGTCGCGGATGATCACCGTCATGAGCAGCGCATGGCCGGGGGGCGCGCTCCACGTCCTGCCCTGCCGCCCACGCCCGGCCGACTGGTGCGACGCGGTCACCACCGTCCCGTGCGGCGCGCCCGCGATCGCGAGCTGCCGGGCGCGGTCGTTCGTCGACGTGGTGTCGCGCAGGTGCAGGCGCGGGCTGCCGAACGGCGCGTTCATGCCGGGGCGATCCGCAGCTCGTCGTCGAGTGCCACGCCGAGGACCTCACGGGCGCTGCCGCGGTTGACCGCCACGGCGAGCGTCCGGTACGCGTCCTCGTAGACCAGCAGCGCGCCGGGCGGGACGTCGGCGAACGTCAGCCCGTAGGTGGCGGCATGGCCATTGACGGTCAGGGCGCGCCCGAGCTTCAGCCCGTGCTCGGTCAGCCACTCGTGGCCGATCTCCAGCGTGACGTTGCCGTACCGGTCGAAGCCCAGCGCGTGGGCGATCAGCGCGTCGCCGTCGCGGCTCGGCGCGGGGAGCTCGAGCGTCGCGAGGCTGTCGGTCTCCACCCAGGACCCGGCGTCGCCGAGCGGCGCGCCCGCGGCCAGGGCGGCGGCGACCGGGGCGAACAGATCGCGCCCGTGGAACGTCGCCGACACCGGCTCCAGGCGATGCGGCGACCGCCCGATGTCGACCGCCTCGTACGCGCCGCCGAACCGCTCGGCGGCGAGCGCCAGCAGCCCGTTGTCGGGGCCCACGAGCAGCCGGTCCTGCTCGGCGCACCGGATTGCGACGGCACGCCGGGCGCCACCGACCCCGGGGTCCACGACCGCCAGATGCACCCCGGCGGGCGCGTAGGGCAGCGCGCGCCGGAGCACCAGCGCGCCGGTGCGCACGTCATGGCGCGCGATGCCGTGGGTCAGGTCGATGACCGTCGCCTCGGGTTCAGCCCGCGCGATGACGGCGCGGCAGACCCCGGCGAAGTCGTCGTCGGTGCCGTAGTCGCTGAGGAACGTGATCGGGCGCACGGCCCGACAGTGTCGCGCGCCCGGCCGTCAGACCTTCGGGGACTTCGCTTCGCTGCGCTTCGGCGCGCAGGTGCGGTACGTCCGGCTGCCGGTGACGACGCGCTTGTCGACCAGGACCACGCGGATCGCGACCTTGAAGGTGCCCTTGGGCAGACCGCGCAGATCGATGGGCGCGGTGACGCGCTTGCCCTTGCGGGTCGCGACGGTCTTGCCGCGGAGCTTCACGGTCGCCGACGCGATCTTCCCGCCCTTGGGCGAGCGCAGGCGGATGCGGAACTTGCGGCGGCTGACGCACTTCTTGGACGACGGCAGGCTGGCGACCTGCGTGAGGGTCGGCTTGGACGCCGCGGGGACACGGGTGGGCGCCGGCGGCGTGGACGCGGGCGTGGGCGGCGCCGGAGGCGGCGGGGGCCCGGCGGACGGGCCGCTCGCCGGCGTGTCGTCGTCGAGGATCGTGCCCGTCGCGGCGGTGGGCTCGCCTGCGAGATCCGGGACACCACCGACACCGGGCGTACCGGTGGGCGGTGGGGTCTCCCCGGCGGGGATCACGCGATAGGCGACGGTGAAGGTCTCCGTCGGCTCGGGCACCAGGTCGGCGGTGACGGGGACGTCGAAGCGGTAGTTGGTGTTCGGCCCGCCGAGGCTCGGGATGGTGAAGACGGCGAGGCGCGACGTGAAGTCGTCAGGGGCGAGCGCGCTGCCCGTGCGGGTGGCGATCGCCAGCGTCAGCGAGCCGGTGTACCCGTCGGCGGTGATCGGGAAGGACAGCTTGGTGCCGGGCCCGTTGCCCTCGGCCACGCTGGCGTCGCCGATGGTGACCACCGGGTCGGCGTGAGCGGGGGCGGACAGCGCCGCGCACGCCGCGACGGCGGCGAGGAGCGACGGCACGATCCTCCGGGCAGGGAGTGGACGGTGCATCACTCGTGTGGATCGGTCGTGCGGGCCGACGCTTGAGCCGACGGCGGGAACGAACGGGCGCACCGGCGATCGAGCCTGTACGGTGCGGCTCATCCACACATCCGGGGAGTCCCTGCATCAGGGGCTGAGAGGGCGCTGCGTAGCGCCGACCCGACGAACCTGATCTGGGTCATGCCAGCGAAGGGAGTTCACATGCGCACGCGCACCACGTTTGGGTCCGCCGCCACGTGCCGCACGCAGATGTACCTCGCCCGCCAGGCGACGATCACACCGGAGATGGAGCGTGTCGCCGAGCGCGAGCAGCTCGCGCCGGAGCTCGTCCGCGACGAGGTGGCTCGGGGACGGATGATCATTCCGGCCAACGTGCACCACACCGCGCTCGATCCGATGGCGATCGGCACCAAGGCGCGCGTGAAGATCAACGCGAACATCGGTAACTCGCCGACGACGTCCTCGCTGACCGAGGAGGTCTCCAAGCTGCGACTCGCCGAGCGCTGGGGCGCCGACACCGTCATGGACCTGTCCACGGGCAAGCGCATCGACGAGACCCGCGCGGCGATCCTGGACGTCGCCGAGGTGCCCATCGGCACCGTCCCGATCTATCAGGCGATGGACGGTCTCAGCCACGCCGAGGATCTGACGATCGAGCGGCTGCTGGAGGTCATCGAGCGTCAAGCTCGGCAGGGGGTCGACTACATGACCATCCACGCCGGCATGCGGCTGCAGCATCTGCCACTGTGCCAGCACCGTGTGACGGGGATCGTCTCGCGCGGAGGCGGATTGCTGGCGCGGTGGATGGTGCATCACAAGCGCGAGAACCCGCTCTTCGACGCGTTCGACGAGATCCTCGAGATCTGCCGTGCCCACGACGTCTCGCTGTCTCTGGGCGACGGGCTGCGGCCAGGATCGATCGCCGACGCGTCTGACGCCGCGCAGTTCGCCGAGCTCGACACGCTCGGCGAGTTGACCCTGCGCGCCTGGGAGCGAGACGTGCAGGTCATGATCGAAGGTCCCGGGCACGTCCCGATGGACCAGCTGGAGATGAACGTCCGCCGTCAGCAGGAGGTCTGTCACGGGGCGCCGTTCTACACGCTGGGCCCGCTCGTGACCGACATCGCGCCGGGCTATGA
>SYBY01000402.1 GCA_005788585.1 Actinomycetota bacterium
CCGCTACTGACCCGTCGGGTGCTCGAGCACGCGGGTCCGCGCCGCCCACATGGTGGGTGCCGAGGCGATGGCGAACGTGTTCTGCGTGCAGGTCATGGCCCGGGGAACCATAGGAATGAACACGGCGTCTGTCCAGTGAACTTGCACGATCCGCCCGCAACGACGGGCGCGACCAGGGTTCGAACCTCAGCCGGAGGCGCAGGACACCGACCGACTGAAGGGCAGCTCCGCAAGGAACACACAGCCGCCCGCGGTCGTGATCGCGACCGTCCCGACGCCTTCCCCGCTCAGCATCTCGCCGTCGCGCCGCAGCACGACCGGGGAGCGGGGTGGCTCGGCGAACCGGAAGCCCAGATCCCAGGCGCGACCCCGCTCGGCGACCGTCTTGTAGGTCCATTGCCGGGTGTCGCCGGAGGGCTTCCCGAAGACGCCCCATGTCTGCACGGCGTTGCGCAGATCACGCCGCCAGTACCACCACGAGTGCAGGCCGGACTGACGGCGAAAGCTCACAGGGACGCCCGCGAGCGCCAGGGACCGGCGGATCGAGACCGAGTGGCGTTCGAGGAACCGCTCGCTGTTGCCCAGGAAGAGCGCGGAGAACAGCGGGTCGCGCGCGGCCGGGTCCATCGCGCCGTTGCCCACCGTGATCAGCACGCGGGTGTGGCGCAGGTTCTCCCGCAGCTCCCGGAGTTCGTGCCCGCGCGCGTAGCCCCCGCCGCGCGGCCCCAGGAGCACCGTGAACGGCCCGCCGAGCATGACGTCGGTGATGGGCGACGCGTCCGCTTCCCCAACCTCGAGGAATCCCGACATGCTGATCGCGGTGCCGAAGTACCCCGGCAGCTGGCTGGCGAGCCGCAGCGCGCCGTAGCCGCCCATCGACGCTCCCGCGATCGTGCGGTGCTCCCTCCCGGGCAGGATGCGGAAGCGCCGCTCGACCTCGGGGATCAGCTCCTCGACGTAGTAGCGCTCCCAGTCGCGGCCCGGCCGGGACAGCCAGTTCAGGTAGAAGCCGCGGCCGCCCTCTGGCATCACGACGATCGCGTCGAGGCCGTCGAGTGTGCGGCGCACGTCGCCTCGGGTGTGATCGGCCCAGGCGCGGTAGTCGTCGCTGATGCCGTGCAGGAGGTAGAGGACGGGATAGGCGACGTCGGGGTCGTAGCCGTCGGGCAACAGGACGTTGGCGCGCAAGGTTCGAACCTGGTTGCTGAGCACCGGCTGCGTGACGTCGACGTTGCCCGCACTCGGGACGTCGAGCGTCACCACCCTCTGATCGGCGTGCGCCGTCGCGCCGCCGAGCAGCAGCAGCGCGAGCGAGACGGTGGCCGCGCAGACGCGGCCGGCCCTGCGCACCGTGCGCGTGGCATTCGACATCGTGATGTTCCCCCTGGACAGAGACTGCGCGCCGTTCCCCGCGGCGCACGACCGAGGGTGGCACCGGTCCGGAGGCACCACCAGCGGGGGCGCTGTATGTGAGACCGCCGTTCTCGGCCACGCACCCTGTTCGTGTCCTGGCACAATCTTCGGCGATGGCCATCGAGTTCAACGACCGCATCCGCCGCATCCCGAGCTACCCGATCGCCGGCGGCTACTCGCTGCCCGACGACGTGGCGCTGCTCGCGTCCAACGAGTCCCCCGACCCGCCGCTGCCGGCCGTCATGGACGCCGTCCAGCGGGCGCTCACCGGGCTGAACCGCTACCCGGACCCGAGCTACCAGCCCCTGCGCCGGGCGCTCTCCGACCGCTACGACGTCCCGCAGCAGCGCATCGCGCTGGGCAACGGCTCGTGCGACATCCTGCTCGCGGCCGGCGAGGCGCTGCTCGAACCCGGCGCGGAGCTCGTGCACGCGTGGCCGTCGTTCAGCGTCTACCCGCACCTCGAGGCCGCCAGCGGCGCCCGCGCGATCCGCGTCCCGCTCAACGACCGTGACGAGCACGACCTCGACGCGATGCTCACCGAGATCACCGCCGCCACCCGGCTGGTCATCGTCTGCAACCCGAACAACCCGACCTCGACCGCGTTGCCGCTCGATCAGATCAAGGCGTTCGTCGAGGCCGTGCCGCGCCACGTCGCGGTCATCCTCGACGAGGCGTACATCGAGTTCTCGACGATCGAGGATCCCGACGCGTCGCTCGAGCTGCTCAAGGGCCACAGCAACCTCGTCCTGCTGCGGACCTTCAGCAAGATCTACGGGCTGGCCGGGCTGCGGGTCGGCTTCGCGCTGTCGGGCAGCGATGAGTTCGTCCAGGCCGTCAACCAGGTCCGCCAGCCGTTCTACCTGAACATCCCCGCGCAGGCGGCGGCCGTCGAGGCGCTCAAGCACCAGGATGCCGTCACCGAGCGGGTCGAACGCGCGATCGTCGCGCGGGTCGACATCGAAGAAGGTCTGCGTGAGCTCGGCGTGGCCGTCGCAGCGTCACAGGCGAACTTCTGCTGGCTGCACCTCCCGGAGACGGCCGACGAGTCCGAGGTCATCAGCGGCCTGGCCGAGCGCGGCGTGATCGTCCGCTCCGGGGCCGCCCTCGGCCGCGAGGGCGCACTGCGCGTCACGTACGGCACGCCGGCGCACAACCGCCGCTTCCTCGACGCGCTGCGCGACGTCCTCTAGACTCCTCGCCCGCATGACCCCGGCCAGCCCTCACCGCGCTTTTCGCAGCACCTCTGCCGCGCAGTGGGCCTGGCGCGCCTATCGATTTATCTAGGCGCTCGGCCGGCGGCATCCGTACCTCTTCGTAGAACGCTCTCGAACTCTCGTTCTCAGGCCGAGCGCCGTTTCCCACCAGCAGGTCGAAACAGCGAACGTGTGAACAGAACTGAGCAGAGGATGATGATCGGGATGAAGCAGGGGTCCAACGACGAGCGACACAGGGCGGTCTTCGACATCGCAGGCCGCAAGGTCGGCGGCGAGCACTTCACGGTGATCGCCGGGCCGTGCACCGTCGAGTCGCGCGACCAGGTGCTGACCAGCGCCGACGCGATGCTGGCCGCGGGCGCGTCGATGTTCCGCGGCGGCGCGTACAAGCCGCGCACCAGCCCCTACAGCTTCCAGGGGCTCGGGCAGGAGGGGCTGCGTCTGCTGGCCGACGCCAAGGAGCGCACCGGCCTGCCGATCGTCACCGAGCTCATGGACGTCCGGGACGTCGAGGCGGTCTGCGAGGTCGCCGACGTCATCCAGGTCGGCGCGCGCAATATGCAGAACTACACGCTGCTGAGCGAGATCGGGCGCAGCGGCACGCCGGCGATCCTCAAGCGCGGGCTGTCGGCCACGCTCGAGGAACTCGTCATGGCGGCGGAGTACATCCTCAAGGAGGGCAACGAGAAGGTCCTCCTGTGCGAGCGCGGCATCCGCACCTACGAGCCCGCGTACCGCTTCACGCTCGACCTCATGGCCGTCCCCGTCCTGAAGGAGATGACCCATCTCCCGATCATCGTCGACCCCAGCCACGCGGCCGGGCGGCGGGACCTCGTCCCGTCGCTGTCGCTCGCGGCGGCCGCGGTGGGGGCGGACGGCATCATCGTCGAGGTCCATCCCGAGCCCGACGAGGCGATCTGCGACGGCCCGCAGCAGCTGCGCCTCGAGGACTTCCCGGCGTACCTCGAGCAGGTCGAGCGCGTCGCGCAGGTCGCGGGCAAGCAGCTCGGCACGGCAGTGGTGTGACGCTCGCGGTCCTCGGTGTCGGGCTGATCGGCGGGTCCGTGGGGCTCGCCGCGCGACAGCGGCTCGGCGCCGAGGTCACCGGCTGGGATCGTGACCCCATGGTCCTCGACCGAGCCGTGGCGGTCGGGGCCATCGACCGGGGCGCGCCGACGCTCGCGGAGGCGGTCGAGGCCGCCGAGATCGTCGTGGTCGCCGCGCCCGTCGGTGCGCTGCCGGACGCGGTCGGCGCCGCCCTGAACGCGGCAGGTCCCGATGCCGTGGTCACCGACGTCGGGTCGGTCAAGCACCCGGTGGTCGCGGCCCACGGCGCCGACGAGCGCTTCATCGGCGGGCACCCGCTCGCCGGCGCCGAGGTCGCCGGGGTCGAGCACGCCCGGGTCGACCTGTTCGACGACGCCACCTGGTACCTCACGCCGACCCGTACCTCCGGCGGACTGCTGTTCGAGCGCCTGCACCGGCTCATCACGTCGCTCGGCGCCCGCCCGCAGGCCATCGACGCCGACGTCCACGACCGCGTCCTGGCCTCGGTCAGCCACCTGCCGCACGTGCTGGCGAACGTCCTCGTGGCGCAGACCGCAGCGGCGCTGGGCGGGGAGGAGACCATCCCGTCGACGGGGCCGAGCTTCCGCGACGCGACCCGCGTGGCCGGGGCCAATCCGCCGATGTGGGCCGACATCTACCACGCGAACCGCGACGCGCTGGGCCTGCAGCTCGACGCGGCCATCGAGCGGCTGTCCCGGGTGCGTGACATCCTTGACGACCCCGCCGAGCTCCAGGCCTGGCAGAGCGCCGTGGCCGAAGAGCGCCGCCGCCTGCTGGACGCCGGACTCGTCGGCACGAGCACCCGCGAACTGCGCGTGGCCGTGCCGAACACGCCGGGCGTGGTCGC
>SYBY01000403.1 GCA_005788585.1 Actinomycetota bacterium
CACCTGGCTCATCATCGTGATCGTCGTCTTCGTGCTGCTCGATCTGCTGGCGATCGGTGGCTGGATCGCGACGCGGCGCCGCACCCGTGCCGGAGACGCCGCGCTGCTGGCGACGGTCGCGTCGGTCAACGACGCGCTCGCAGCCGCGCACGCCGAGGACAAGGGCTGGGAACCGGCGCGCCTGCAGGAGGCGGCCAAGGAGGCGTTCGCGTCGGCGCACCCCGGCCTCGAGCCCGAGACGCTGCAGCTCGTCCACGTCGATGACCGTCCGGGCATCGCCAACGACCGCGCGATCTTCAAGGTCGTCGCCGCCGGCGCCGAGCACGAGCTCGTGCTCGGTCGCGAGGGCGACGGCTGGGTCACCGTGGAGGCGTGACCGCCGGCGTCGTGAGGCCCGCGAACAGGCGCATCAGCCCCTCGTCGAGCTTGAGCGCGCCCTCGGGCGCCGCGAGCTGACGCAGCCCCAGACCGTCGGCGAACGCCACGAAGAGCGGCGCGGCCGACTCGGCGTCCGGCATGCCGGCCGCAGAGAGCGTCGCGGCGACGACCTCCTCGTAGGCGGCGAAGCACCGCGCGGCCGCCCGCTGGAGCGCGGGGTTGCGGCCCGCCTCGAGGTAGAGCTCGAACTGCGCGATGGTCGACAGGTCACCCTCGCGCAGCACCTCGCCGAAGGCCTGCGCCGCGCGCTGCGGGTCGACGTCCTCCTCGGCGGCCAGCGTGTCGCTGATCTCGCGCATCCGCGCGACCTCCTCCTCGACGTGCAGGAGCAGCGCCTGTTCGAGCAGGTCGTCCTTGCCGTCGAAGTAGTAGCTCAGCGAGCCGAGGGGCACACCGGCCTGCCGGGCGACCGATCGGCTCGTCACCGCCGCGACACCGCCCGAGCGCACGAGCGTCAGGGTGGCCAGCAGGATGTCTCGGCGGCGGGCCTCGCCGCGGGCCTGGCGCTGGCGGTCAGGCGTCATCGCGCGGCACTCTACGCCCCGAGGATCCGGTCGAGGTGCGCGTTGGCGAAGACGCGGTCGGGGTCGCACCGCTCGCGGACCGCGGCAAACCGGTCCCAGGCCGGGTACCGCGACGGCAGCGTCTCGGCGGTCTGGAAGTGCAGCTTGCCCCAGTGCGGCCGGCCGGCGTGCTCGTCGCAGATCGCCTCGACGGCGCGGAAGTACGGCTCCCACGGCATGCCGCGGTAGACGTGCACCGCGAGGTAGGCGCTGTCGCGCTCGAACGCGGGGGAGAGCAGGGCGTCGTCGCCGGCGCCGAAGCGGACCTCCATCGGGAAGTTCACCGCGAAGCCTGTCTCCTCGATCCACCCGCGGGTGCGCGCCAGCACGTCGGGCAGGGCGGCGCGCGGCACGGAGTACTCCATCTCGACGAACCGCACGAGCCGCGGGCTCGTGAAGATCCGGTCGCTGCGGTCGACACGCTCCTCGTGGCCGACCGCGCGGGTCAGGGCGCGGTTGACCTGCGGGATCAGCGCGGGCCGCGCCTTGCCCACGGCGCACGCCGCGCGGAAGACGTGGTTGGTCAGCAGGATGTCCGACGCCCACGCCTTCCACGCCGGGCGCGGGACGGGTGGCGCGGCGGTCCGACGGTTCGTCCGCGTCAGCGCGGTGCCGGTGTGGGGGAAGGCGTAGAACTCGAAGTGGTCGGCCCCGGCGATGAGCTCGTCGATCGACGCGACGGTCGTCTCCAGCGGGGCGGGCGCGTCGACGCCGTGCAGCGTGAACGCCTCGACGCAGCGCAGCTCGACCTCGCAGACGATTCCCAGCGCGCCGAGCGATACGCGCGCGGCGCGCCAGAGCTCGGGGTCCTCGTCGCGCGAGCACTGGAGCACGTCGCCGGTTCCGGTCACGAGGGTCAGCCCCTCGACGAGCGACGGCAGGTTGCCGTACCCCGCGCCCGTGCCGTGGGTCCCGGTGGCGATCGCGCCGGCGATGGTCTGCCGGTCGATGTCGCCGAGGTTCTCGAGCGCCAGGCCGTGCGCGGCGAGCTCGTCGTTGAGCCGGTGCAGCGGGATGCCCGCTTGCACGCGGACGCGGCGCGTCTCGCGGTTGACGTTCAGCACACCGTCCATGCGCCGCAGCGAGAGCAGGATGCCATCGGTGGGAACGAGGCCGGTGAAGGAGTGGCCCGAGCCGGCCGGGCGCAGGGTCTGTCCGGCCGCGCGCGCAGCCTCGACCTCGGCGACGACCGCCTCGATGCCGTCGGGCTCGGCGACCCTCGCGGGGGTACACCGCTGCTCCCCGGACCAGTTCTCCCACATGCCTCCAGTATGCAGGCATTCCCGTACAGGCGTCCAAGAACTGACGCGGATCCGCCTACCCTCCCGGTAAAACTTGGACAGACGACCTACTTTTCGTCTACCTTTCGCTCCCGCTCATGGCCAGACCGATCGACCGCCGCTCCTTCCTGAGTGCCTCCGCAGGCACCGCGCTGCTGTGCACCATCGGCGGCGAGACCTTTCGCGTCAGCAACGCCGACGACCTGAGGAAGGCCGATGCGGCTGCCGCGAGCCTCAGCCGCCCGCGCCAGGCGCGGCAGGAGCTCAGCGGCTTCCCGGACCCGCAGCCCGCACCCGGAGGCCAGGTCCGCGAGTACTGGGTCCAGGCGCGCACGCGCTGGTGGGACATCGTCCCCAAGAAGCGCGACGACTGGCACGACGTGCCCGTCCGCGGCAAGACGACGTATCGCGCGTACGTCTACCAGGAGATGACGGCCGGGTTCGCCGCGCCGAAGGGCCCGCCCGTCATCCCGGGGCCGACGCTGAAGTGCGAGGTCGGCGACCTGCTCGTCGTCCACTTCCGCAACGCCGACCGCGAGCTCGAGCAGGCGGTCACGATGCACCCGCACGGCGTGAACTACAACCCCGAGTACGACGGCGCGTACATGGGCGCCTACACCCGCACCGGCGGGTTCGTCCAGCCGGGCGAGGAGTTCACGTACAAGTGGGAGGCGCGGCCCGACAGCGTCGGCGTCTGGCCGTACCACGACCACGGCCCGAACCACACGCTGAACACCATGCGCGGCCTGTTCGGCGCGATCATCGTGTACCCCAAGGGCGGCAAGGTCCCCGACGTCGAGCGCATCCTCTTCCTGCACGCGCTCACGCCTCCGGTGACCGGGCTGCGCACCGCGCGCCAGTGCATCAACGGCCGCGCGTTCGCCGGCAACACGCCGACCATCCAGGCAAAGGTCGGCCAGGACGTCGCGATGCACGTCATCGGCATGGACGACGCCTTCCACGACTTCCACGTCCACGGCCACCGCTGGCTGGATGCCTCCGGGACCTACGTGGATTGCCCGACGGTGGGGCCCAACGAGACCATCACCGCCCGATTCACCGAGGACAACCCGGGCCGCTGGCTCTACCACTGCCACGTCTTCTCCCACCAGGACGGCGGGATGGCGGGGTGGTACGTGGTGGACCGGTGAGCCTCATCACCCCGAGGAGAAGGACTTTCGTGCTCCGCAACAAGC
>SYBY01000404.1 GCA_005788585.1 Actinomycetota bacterium
ACCAGACCCCGAGATGGCGGATGAGCCGCCGTCCCGAGCGGCGCAGATGGATGCGGAACGGGGCGGTCTTGATCTCGAGGCGCAGCTCGCCGCGGGCAAGCGTCAGCACCCCGGTTTCCGGGAGCGAGGAGGTGGCCACTCCTACAGGTTCCCCGCTGCCGAAACCTTCACGCAGTCCTTCACAGCATCGTCACACCTTGATTGCTGAACGGTCACAGAAACCGCGCAGGTGCAGGCGAATATTCGTGTCGGAACCATGAACGCGAACACGGGAGCACCGATGGCCTCCGCCTCGACCAGTCGGGTCGATCTGCACGTCCACTCCACCGCCTCCGCGGTCTCCAAACTCGGCGTGCAGCGTGCGCTCGGCCTCCCCGAGTGCGCCACCCCGCCCGAGGAGGTCTACGAGCTGGCCAAGCGGCGCGGCATGGACTTCGTGACGATCACCGATCACGACACGATCGACGGCGCCCTCGAGCTCACCGCCAAGTACGACGACGCGTTCGTCAGCGAGGAGCTCACGGTCTGGTTCAAGGGCGAGCCGCAGGCCGTCCACGTCCTCGTCCTGGGCATCACGCCTGACGACCACGAGTGGCTGCAGGCGCACAACACCGACGTCGAGGCCGCCGCCGCGTACCTGCACGAGCGTGAGATCGCCTGCGCGCTGGCGCACCCCTTCTACGCGGTCGAGGCGCCGCTGACCCCGCGCCACCGCCGCCGGCTGGCGCAGCTCTTCCCGGTCTGGGAGGTGCGCAACGGCTCGCGCGCCAAGGAGCTCAACGCGCCGGCCGCGATCTACATCGAGACCCACGGCGGGACCGGCGTGGGCGGGACCGACGACCACGCGGGCGTCGACATCGGCCGCACCTTCACCGAGACCCCGGCCGCGGCGACGTGGCAGGAGTTCCTGGGCCACATCCGCGCGGGTGACGCCGTGGCGCGCGGCGACCAGGGCAGCGCGGCGAAGTGGGCGCACGCGGCGATGGCGCTGGCGGTCCGGTCGCTGGGGCGAGGGCAGAGCACCGAGGCGCCCAACCCCATGGCGGTCCTGAGCATGGTCCAGCGGGTCATGAGCGAAGGTGACGCGCGGCGCGGCGCGATCGGGGCCGACCTCGGCCCGGACGACGCCCGCGCGATCCTGCGCGCCTGGCTGGACGCGGTCGACCTCGACATGAACGAGCGCGAGCTCATCGCCCACCTCCAGGGCGACGACTTCACGCACGCCGACCTCTTCCGCCGCGCGCGCCGCACGCACGAGCGCAAGCTCGCCGCGTCGGTCGACCTCATCGTCGAGACGGCGGAGACCGGCGGGGACTACACGGCCGCGGCGGCCTCGGTCTTCGGGGCCTGCATCAGCGCGATCCCGTACGCACCGGCGGCGGCCTTCCTCGGCAAGGAGAAGGGCAAGCTCGTGCACCGCGAGGGCGAACCCCTCCGCGTGGCGCTCGTCGCCGACGGCGTCGGCGGCATGCACGGCGTGACGCACACGCTCGACGAGATCCGCGAGCGCGGGGTGCCCGGCTTCGAGGTCGAGGTCGTCGGCACCGACCACAACGTCGACCGCCGCCTGTCCGCGGTCGCCGAGGTGGACATCCCGTTCTACGCGGGGCTGAAGATCGGCGTCCCGTCGGTCCCCGGCATCGTCGAGACGCTCGCCGAGGGCCGCTACGACCTCGTCCACCTCTGCTCGCCGGGACCCTCCGGCGTCGCGGCGGCGGTCATCGCGAAGATGATGGACCTGCCGGTGCTCGGCAGCTACCACACCGAGCTGGCCGCCTACGCCGGCCAGCGCTCCGGCGACGACCGCCTCGAGCAGGGCATGACCATGGCGCTCGCGGCCTTCTACGGCCAGGCCGACCACGTCCTCTCGCCGAGCCCGGCCAGCGACGAGGTCCTGCACGGCCTGGGCATCGCGCCGGAGAAGGTCGGCCGCTGGGACCGCGGCGTGGACATCACCCGCTTCCGGCCCGAGCTGCGCACCGAGCGCGACGACGACCGGTTCGACGTCCTCTACGCCGGACGGCTGACGAAGGAGAAGGGCGCCGACCTGCTGGCCGACGCCTTCCTCGCGGCCCGCGCGCGGGACCCGCGACTGCACCTCGTCCTCGCCGGCGGGGGGCCGGAGGAGGACCAGCTGCGCGCCCGCCTCGGCGAGCACGCGACGTTCCTCGGCTGGCAGGAGGGCGACGAGCTGGCGCAGACGTACGCCGACGCCGACCTCTTCCTGTTCGCCAGCCGCACCGACACGTTCGGGCAGGTGCTGCTCGAGGCGCAGGCCAGCGGCCTGGCGGTCGTCGCGGTCAACGAGGGCGGCCCGACGTCGATCGTCGAGAACGGCGTGAGCGGCCGCCTGTGCCCGCCCGACGCTGACGCGCTCGCCGCGACGGTCAACGAGCTCGCCTCGCAGCCGCTGGTCCGCGAGCGGCTGGCGATCGGCGGCCTCGCGTCGGTGCGCGAGCGCACCTGGGACGCCGCGCTGCGCCGGCTGGCCGACGGCTACCGCCAGGCGCTGGCGGTCCGCGAGCGTGGCGCCGAGGTGCGCCGTGCCGCGTAACGGGGGCACCACCGTCCGGCGTGCAGGCGCGCCCGAGGTCGACGCGGTGCT
>SYBY01000405.1 GCA_005788585.1 Actinomycetota bacterium
GGCCGAGCGGCTCGGCGATGACGAGCGCCTCGCGCGCCCACATCCGCGAGGCGACCGGGTCGGCCTCTGCCAGCGCGTCGGCGGCGTCGACGAGCGCGCGGGAGACGAGGGTCGGCGCGTCGGCCGCCCGCGCCGACGCGACGGCGTCGGAGAAGTACGCGCGGGCGCGCTCGTGGTCGCCCTGCGCGGCGGCGAGCAGCCCGAGCGCGCGGCTGACCGGGCCGATGGTGGCGGCGTCGGGGACCGTGGCGTGCAGGTGGGAGTACGGCGCCAGGCGCTTCTCGATCTGGGCGCACCACCGCGGGGTGCCGGCGAACGCGCAGGCCTCGGCCAGCAGCGTGTGCGCGAGCAGCCACACGTTGTCGCGCGGGATCGCGTCGAGGCCGCGTTCCATGATGCCCTGGACGTGATGGTGCGCCGCGGCGGCGTCGCCGGCGTCGCGTTCGACGACGGCCAGCGCGCAGCGCCACGTCGGGATGTTCGGGTGGGCCTGCACCAGGCCGGCGGTCGGCTCGCGCATCTCGACCAGGCGGCCCTGCTCGCGGCGGAGCACCCACATCTGCCCGGCGATGAGCAGGACGCCGACGGAGTCCTCGACCTCGCCGATGCGCTGCGCGGCCTCCTGCTCGAACTGCTCGGCCTCGTCGAGCTCGCCGCGCATGAGCGCACGGATGGCCTGCAGCAGCGGCGCGTACCAGAGGCTCAGCGGCTGGCGGGACTCGTTGGCCAGCGTGGCGAAGGTTGCGATCTGCCGCTCGACGCCCGCGATGTCGGCCAGCTCGAGCAGCGGCGTCACGCGCCAGCTGCGGGCGTGCAGCGCGCGCTCCTCGTCGCCGACGGACTCGGCCAGACGCTGGACCTCGCGGCTGACCGCGATCGCCTCCTCGGCGCTGTCCGGCCCCCACGAGGCGAGGTGCGCGTCGGCGAGGACCGCGGCGAGCGTGGCGTCGTCCCCGAGCCGGCGGGCCATCGCGGAGGCCTCGTCGCCGAGTGCGCGGCGGTGCTCGGCGCGGTCGGACCAGTACAGGCCCAGCGCCAGGCGGGCCAGGCAGCGGGCGCGCAGCTCGCTGTCGCCCTCGGGCAGGGCGGCCAGTGCGCTCTCGAGCATCGTGACGAGCTGGTCGTCGATCACGCCCGGGGACAGGCCCCAGTTGCCGAGGGTCAGTGCGCTCTGGGCGAGCAGTTCCGCGTCGTGGTGGCGCTGCGCGTGCGCGGCGGCGCGGTCGAGCGTCTCGCGGCCGGCGGCCCGGGCCCCGGACTGAATCTCAGCCTGCCCGAGCGCGACGAGCAGCTCGCCGGTGAGCCGCGGGTCCTCCGGTTCGAGCGCGTCGGCCTCCAGGCCACGGCGCAGCAGCGCGGCTGCCTCTTCGAACGCGAGCTGGTCCAGCGCGCGCCGGCCCGCGCGCAGCGCGTACTCCACGCCGCGCCGGACGCCGCCACCGGGGGCCGCCTGCAGGAAGTGGTGGGCGAGCTCGGCGAGGTGCGGGTCCGGGTCGCTGGCGTAGATCTCCTCCAGCGCCTCGCCGGCCCGGCGGTGCAGCGCGATGCGGCGCGGCGCGGGCAGGCCGTCGTAGAGCACCTCGCGCATCAGCGCGTGGCCGAACCGGTAGCGGCCCAGCTGCGCGCCGGGCGTCAGCACGTGCTGGTCGACCGCGGACGTGAGCCGGTCGGCCAGCTGGTCGCGGTTCAGCGCGGTGAGCGGTTGGAGGGCGGGGACGCTGAACTCGCGACCGAGGACGGACGCGACCTCGAGCGTCTCGCGGGTCGGCTCCGGCAGCGGGGCGAAGCGGCGGCGGATCGCCTGGCGGACCCCGTCGGGCAGGGGCGCCGTCGCGGCGCCGTGGAGGGCCCCGCCGGCCCACAGGCGCACCATCTCGTCGACGAACAGCGGGTTGCCCTCCGTCACCCGCGCGATCTCGGCGACGCGCGCGGGGCTGACGTCGTCGTCGGCCAGCCGGTGGACGAGGGCACCGACCGCGTCCGCGTCGAGTCCCGTCAGCGAGACGCGGCGCGCGTCCCCGGCCAGGCCGCCCAGGAGCTCCGCCACCTCGGGCCGCTCGCGGACCTCGGCCTCGCGGTACGTGCCGACCAGCAGCAGCGGGGCGCTGCGCAGGTGGCGGGCGATGAAGCGCAGCGCCCGCAGGGACGGCTCGTCGGCCGCGTGCAGGTCGTCGAGGACGATGACCAGCGGCGGTGCCTGCCGCGCGGCGGCGACGAGCAGGGTGCCGAGCGCATCGAACAGCGCGAAGCGATGTTGCTCCGGACTGCCCGCGGTGGTGGTCGTCGCGTGCTCGAGCTCGGGCAGGGTGGCGCGCAGCTCGGGGAGCAGGTGGGCGAGCGGTTCGGCGCCGTGGCCGAGCGTCGCCCGCAACTCGTCGGGGCTCAGGGCCGCGATGTGCGCGCGGACGATCTGCACCCACGGCCAGAACGCGGGCGCCCCGCCGTCCTCCCAGCACCGCCCCCAGTGCACGGTCGCGCCGGAGGCCGCGGCTCGCTCCTGGAGGACCTCGCACAGCGTGGTCTTGCCCACGCCGGGGTCGCCGGCGACGAGATAGAGCCGCCCCTGGCCGTCGCGGGCCTGCCCGAGCGCGCCTTCGAGTTCTTCCAGCTCGCGATCGCGTCCCACGACGCGGGAGCTGATGGATTCCGGTGAAGACATGGCGGCAGGCGACGGATGGTCATGGCGCCGCTCCGGAGGGCCGCCCGGGCCGACATCGGCGGCGCCCATGGAACCTAGTCCCGCGGGCGCACCGTGTCCACTCCCCGAAGGGGTGGTGAGCACCGTCATGCGCAGGCCCCCCGCACACCGTTCGGGCTGCGTTCGAACCGGCGCGGGCCGCGCAGCTGCTGCGGCTCCCACGCCAGGCGGCGGGCGGGCAGCCGTCCGGCGGCGGCGCCGAAGCGCAGCGTGACCGGCTCGGTCGGGGCGCCCGCCTCGCCGGCGGCCAGCGGGCTGATGAGGATCTCGCCCGCCTGCGCGGCGTCCGCGAGGCGGCACGCGTGGTTGACGGCGCGACCGATGACGGTCCGCTCGTGGCGCAGGGCCGATCCGGTGTGCAACCCGACGCGGACCGCGTGCTCCACGGAGGCTCGTTGGATGGCGATCGCGCACTGCGCGGCGGCGTCGGTGCCGCCCGTGAACGCGAGGATCGACCCGCCGGTCCGGTAGGCGACCTCCTCACCGCCGCGCGGCTCGGCCTCGGCCCGCACGAGCGCCCGGTGGGCGACGAGCAGATCAAGCCACGCCTCGTCGCCGATGCGGTCGGCCAGCGCGGTCGCGCCGACGATGTCGCAGACGAGGAAGGCGGCACGCAGCGGGTCGGGGCGGGCGGGCACGTGGAACAGGACGTAACGCGCGGGTGAACATCGTTCCCCGCGCGTTCGTCCGTTCGATCAGCCGCTCACCGGGTGCGGCAGGCGCGGAACGTCTTCGTCAGCGTGACCGTCCGGCCCAGGTTGGTGCGGGCCATGATGTGCACGCGGACCTTCCGGCCGCCGAGCTTGCGCACGACGGGACGCCGGGCGGTCTTGCGGTTGAGGAACCGCGCGATCCGGTTCCTGCCCAGGACCTGCACGCGGGTGCTCGTGATCCGCACGCCGGGCGTCGCGCCCACGAGCTTCAGCGGCAGCACGAGGCGCTGACGCCGCAGGCACGTGCTCGCCTGCTTGCCGAGTCGCAGCTTGCCGGTGCGGCGCACGCGGGGCTTGGCGGGCGCGGACGCCGGCTGGCCGGGCAGCGCGGCGGGGGTGCCGGCGTTCTGTGGCGATCCGCCCGGCGTCGATCCTTCGCCACCGGCGGGCACGGCCGGCGGCGGGATCTCGCGGACGAAGGCCTGCGTCGGGCCCGTGGCCCCGAGGTTCGCCGCGGTGGAGGTATACGCGATCGTGCGCCCGTCGGCGGTCATGCTCACCGAGCCCGAGGGACCGTTCGCCTTGACGCCCGCGGAGGTGCGGCTCTCCAGCGAGATCGCACCCGTGGCGAGATCGTGCACATAGACGTCGCCCGCGATGTCGGTGTCGTCCGGGCTGAGGTTCGTCGCGTAGCTGTGGAACGCGACCTTCGTCCCATCGGCGCTCATCGCCGGCTGGAAGGACGCGGCGTTGCCCGGGGAGACGAGCGTCGTCGCGGTGGCGGCCTGGTCGCGCAGGAACACGTCGACGCTCGGGCCGTCTCCGGGCGCGAGGTTCGTCGCGGCGCTGATGAACGCGATGCGGTTGCCGTCATGGCTGAGCGCGAGCGCGGCCGACGAGTTCGGACCGGCGTTCGCCGGGGTCCCCGCACTGTCACGGCTGACCAGCTCGATGTCGTACGTCACACGGTTGTGGGCGAATACGTCTGTGACGTCGTTGAGGTCCTGGTCGGAGAGGTTGGTCGCCTGGGAGTAGAAGGCGATGGTGTTCCCGTCGGGGCTGATCGCCGGGTGGGTGGAGTCGTCGTCGCCGCCGTCGAGCTCGCGGTGGGAGACGAGCGCGGTCTGGTGCAGCTGCCGGTCACGGACGAAGATGTCGGATGTGTCGTCCTCGTCGGCGTTGCTGAGGTTCGTCGCGTCGGACTCGAACGCCACGAACCGGCCGTCTGCGCTGATCGACGGTCGCCGCGAATCGCCGTCCGCCGGGTCGCCCGCCATGCCGTCGTCACGGCTGATGAGCTCAGTGGTGTTGGTGAGGCGGTCTCGCACGAAGACGTCGCCGACACCATCCTCGTCGTCGGGGCTGAGGTTCGTCGAGTCCGAGACGAACGCGACGAAGCGGCCGTCGGCGCTGACCGACTGCCCGGAGGAGTGCTCGTCGCCCCCCTGGTCGGGCAGCGCGGGCATGGGGTTGTCCCCTGCGCTGACCAGGCTCGTGAGATTGGCCGCCAGGCTGCGGCTGTACACGTCGATGGTGTCGTCCTCGTCGAAGCCGCCGAGGTTCTCGGCCTGGGTGGAGAACATGACGGTCGAGCCGTCTGCGCTGATCTTCGGGCTGAAGACGGTGCTGTCGGCGAGCGCGCCCGCCGCGCCGCTGGCACGGCTGACGAGGGTGGTGTCGCCTGGTGCGGCGTGGGCGGCCGCGGCTGGTGCGAGGGCGGCGGCTGCGGCGGTCAGGGCGGTGAGACGGCGGAGTGGCATGGTGGCCTCCAGAGGGAGTGGCGGTTGGAGGGACAACCGGTGGTGCGTCGTGGGCTGACGGCCCGTTGTGTCGGCTTCGTGACACAGGGAAATCCGGAGCGCTGCCTGTCACCATGCGCCCGTGCGGTGGCCCTGGGAACGCGACACGAGCGCCGAGCGGCGCAAGATCGAGGATCGCCTCGCGATGTGGGCGGGGATCGTCGGCGAGATCGAGCGCGGCTACGAGGGCGGGATCGACGACTACACGAACGACCTCGACGTCCACGTCGACCTGCACGAGAGGTGCGCCGGCCTGCACGGCGACGACCCGTTCCGGGTCCAGTTGGCGGCGCTCGACGCGCGCTATGAGGCCGCCACCCGCCCGGTCGACGACGCGGCGGTGCGCGGCACCGATCGCATCCGCGTGCCGGTGAACGCGACGGGTGAGCTCCTCGCCGGACTACGCGGGCGCGGCTGGACCTAGAATCGTCCGCCCGTGTCCTTCCAGCCTGTCGACCCCAACCAGTCCTTCCCCGACCTCGAGCACGAGGTCCTCGCTCGGTGGAAGGAGCGCGACGTCTTCCAGGAGTCGATGCGCCGCCGCGAAGGCGCGGACGAGTTCGTCTTCTGGGAGGGCCCGCCCACGGCGAACGGGCGCCCGGGAACACACCACGTCCTGAGCCGCGTCTTCAAGGACATCTTCCCCCGCTTTCAGACCATGCGCGGCAAGCACGTCACGCGCAAGGGCGGCTGGGACTGCCACGGCCTGCCGGTCGAGATCGCCGTCGAGCAGCAGCTCGGGATCACGAACAAGGCGGAGATCGAGGAGTACGGCAT
The DNA here is from genome assembly GCA_005788585.1 of Actinomycetota bacterium. Next base: position 5,928 of record SYBY01000405.1, read on the forward strand.
CGCGGAGTTCAACGCGAAGTGCCGGGAGAGCGTCAGCGAGTTCCTCGAGGACTGGGACAGGCTCACCGAGCGGATCGGGTTCTGGGTCGATCTCGACGCGGCGTACCGGACGATGGACGCGTCGTACGTCGAGTCGGTCTGGGCGGCGCTGAAGACCATCCACGAGAAGGACCTGCTCTACGAGGGCCATCGCGTGGTCCCGTACTGCCCGCGCTGCGGGACGGCGCTGTCGTCGCACGAGGTCGCGCAGGGGTACAAGGACGTCATCGATCCGTCGGTCTACGTCCGGTTCCCGGTCATCGAGGACGGCGGGCCGGCACAGCGCGGCGACGAGCTGCTGGCGTGGACGACGACGCCGTGGACGCTCGTCTCGAACGCCGCCGCCGCGGTGCACCCGGAGCTGATCTACGTCCGCGCGAAGACGGGCGCGCTCGAGGCGCCCGTGATCCTCGCGGAGGCCCTGGTCGAGAAGGTCCTCGGCGAGGACGCCCAGATCATCGACCGCTTCCCCGGCGCCGCGCTCGACGGCGTGCGCTACGAGCCGCCGTTCCCGTTCCTGCCCGCCAAGGAGTACGGCGAGCGCGGCCACACGATCCTGCTCGCCGACTTCGTCACCGCCGAGGACGGCACGGGCGTCGTGCACACCGCCATCGCGTTTGGCGAGGACGACTACCAGCTGGGTCTCCAGTACGGCCTGACAGTCGTCAACCCGGTCAAGCTCGACGGGACGTACGACGAGCGGATCGGCAAGTACGAGGGCGTCGCGGTGCGCGACGCGAACGACGACCTGATCGACGACCTGCGCCGCCGCGGCAAGCTGCTGCGTGCCGAGGACTACGAGCACTCCTACCCGCACTGCTGGCGGTGCGGCACCGCGCTCCTCTACTACGCCAAGCCGTCCTGGTACATCAAGACGTCGCAGCTGCGCCAGAACCTGCTCGCCGCCAACGAGCAGGTCGGGTGGCACCCGCCGCACATCAAGCACGGGCGCTTCGGCGACTGGCTGTCGAACAACGTCGACTGGGCGCTGTCGCGCGAGCGGTACTGGGGCACGCCGCTGCCGGTCTGGCGCTGCGAGGAGGGGTCGATCACGGTGGTCGGGTCGCTCGCGGAACTGGAGTCGCTGTCCGGCGTCAAGCTCGACGACCCGCACCGGCCGTACGTCGACGACGTCACCTTCCCGTCGCCGACCACGGGCAAGACGGCGACGCGCGTCCCCGAGGTCATCGACGTGTGGTTCGACTCCGGCGCGATGCCGTTCGCGCAGTGGGGCGCGCCGCACACCGGGGTGGCGGAGTACGAGCGCCACGCGCACGCCGACTTCGTCTGCGAGGCGCTGGACCAGACCCGCGGCTGGTTCTACTCGCTGCTGGCAATCAGCGTGCTGCTCCGCGACGAGGCGCCGTACGACAACGTCGTCTGCCTGGGCCTGATCCTCGACGAGGACGGCCAGAAGATGAGCAAGTCGAAGGGGAACATCGTCGTCCCCTCCGAGCCCATCGACCGCTTCGGCGCCGACGCGCTGCGCTGGTACTTCTTCACGAGCAAGCAGCCGTGGGACGGCTACCGGTTCTCGATGGAGGCGATCGGCGAGGGCGTGCGGCTCTTCCTGCGCCAGCTGTGGAACACGTACGGGTTCTTTGCGCTCTACGCGAATGCGTCGGAGTGGGACGGCACGGTTCCGTCGGATGCCGAGGAGACCGAGCTCGACCGCTGGATCCGCTCGCGGCTGGCCGCGACGACCGCCGAGGTCGGCGACCGCCTGGAGGCCTACGACGCGACCTTCGCGGGCCGCGCGATCGCCGCATTCGTCGACGATCTCTCCAACTGGTACGTCCGCCGGTCGCGGCGCCGGTTCTGGGACGGCGACCCGGCGGCGCTGTCGACGCTGCGCGACGTGCTGCTCGACGTGTCGAAGCTGCTCGCGCCGTTCACGCCGTTCATCGCCGACGCGATCTACGAGAACCTCGACGGGTCCGAGCCGTCCGTGCACCTGTGCGACTTCCCCGTCGCCGATACCGCAGCGCGCGACGAGGACCTCGAGTTCGCGATGTCGATCGCGCGCGAGACCGTGCGGCTGGGCCTCTCGGCTCGGGGTGCGGCGAAGATCAAGATCCGTCAGCCGCTGCGCGAGGCCGTCGTGGTCGCGGCGGGCCGCGAGCGGTCGGCGATCGAGCGCCTGGCTGACGTCGTGCGCGACGAGCTCAACGTCAAGGAGCTGCGCTTCGTCGAGGAGGCCGACGAGCTCGGCTCCTACGAGGTCAAGCCCAACTACCGCGCGCTCGGCCCGAAGTTCGGCAAGGCGATGCCGCAGGTCGCCGCCGCGGTGGCGGCGCTCGACCCGGTGTCGGTGGCGAGCGCGCTGCGCGCGGGCGAGACGATCGGCATCTCGATCGAGGGGCGCGACCACAACCTGGGCGAGGCCGACCTCTCGCTGGCGATGCAGCCGCTCGAGGGCTACCAGCTGGAACGCGAGGGCTCCCACGCGGTGGCGCTGGACCTCACGCTCGACGACGAGCTGCGCCGCGAGGGCCTGGCGCGCGACGCCGTGCGCGCGATCCAGAACGCGCGCAAGGACGCGGGCCTGGAGGTCGAGGACCGGATCGCGTTGACGCTCGGCGGTGACGACGGCCTGCTCGCGGCGATTCGTGACCACGAGGCCTACGTGACGGGCGAGACGCTGGCGACGAGCGTCGCGTACAACGACGCGTCGAATGGCACGACGGCGACGATCGAGGGCCGCGAGCTGCACATCGCGGTGACCCGCGCGACCGCCTGACCCGGCATGCGCGCCGAACGGCAGATCGACGTCGCTCTGGCAACGTCAATCTGCCGCTCACCGCGACCAAGGCGCGCTAGAACGCCCGCCGGAAGATCCGGAACGACGACCAGACAGCCTCGCTCTTCTTCAGCCGGCTGCCCGGGTTGATGTACAGCCGGTAGCTCCCGGTCCGGTAGCTGCGCGGCGCGACGACCGCCCGTCGCTCGGCGTACCCGCACTCGTTGGCCTTGCCGACCCGGAACTTCTTCAGCACCCGGGTGCTGTCCGGCTTGGTGATGAAGCCGTAGAGCGTCTGGCCGGCGAACGGCGTGGCCGACACCTTGACCGCGCGCCGCGACCGCGGGTTGCTCGGCTTCCTCGCGACGCTCATCGAGATCGTCGAGACCTTGAAGGACCCGGCCGGCTGCTCCACCCCGCCTGCCGCGTAGTCGGTGATCGAGACGTTGATCGTCTGGCCCTTGCTCGGGTTGATCGTGGTCCGCGGCGGGCGGATGCCCTGGTAGGTGACGACGGCGTTCCCGGCAGCGTCGAAGTCGCCGCTCTGCGATCCCGCCGTCCCGGACGCCTTGCCCGGCACCGAGAAGATCAGCTGGAAGCGCCCACCCGGCGTGCCGCCGGTGATCGTGGCGACCACGGGCTCGGAACCGCCGAGCGGGACCTTGCCGTAGCAGGCCTTGTCGAGGGTGACGGTGGCGGCACCGGCGGAGGCGGGGATCGCGGCCGTCATGGCCGCGGTGCCCGCGAGGGCAGCGAGGAGGTGGGAGGTGCGGATCATGGGCACGCTCCTTTCCGGTTTGTCCTGTCCGGAAACGTCGGGCACGTCGACGAAGGCACGCGAGCACGGGGCTGAGCGAGTAGCTTCAGCGGATGCCGCACCAGCTCGACACCTGGCTCTACAAGGGTGGCCGCCCGAACCGCGCGGCCAGGGTCATGAACGCGCTCTGGAGCCGGCTGGCTGCAGCCGGACGGTCACCGGAGCAGCTCTACAGCCTGGAGGTCCGCGGGCGGCGGAGCGGCCGGCGGCTCGCGTTCCCGGTCGTCGTCGCCGACCATGAGGGTGAGCGCTACCTCGTGGCGATGCTCGGGCAGGGCGCGAACTGGGTCGCGAACGTCCGCGCCGCGGGCGGCCGCGCGGTGCTGCGACACGGCCGCCGCGAGGACGTGCTCCTCGAGGAGGTCGACCCGGCGGCGCGCGGCCCGATCCTTCAGCGCTACCTGCAGCTCGCCCCGGGAGCTCGGCCGCACATCCCGGTGGATCCGGACGCGCCGCCGGCGCAGTTCGACGCGGTGGCCGCCGACTACCCGGTCTTCCGCATCCGGCCGGCGCCGGGAGACGCAGGCGGGTAGCTCGCCGGCGCCGGTCCCTCAGCCGGGGTAGCCGCCCATCCCCCAGCCGCGCTTCTCGCTCTCGGCGAACAGCCGGCTGTGCAGCGCCTCGGTCGGGCCGCGGAACACCTGGTTGGTCATGACGTCCGCGGGGCCCGCCCACCACGGGCCGGCCAGGCGCGGGCGCTTGACGATCGCGTGGCACATGATGTGCGCGGCTTCCTCCGGCGTCATCGCGGGCATGCCCTTGGTGACCGCCGAGGACGCCATGCGCGTGCGGACGAGCCCCATGTGGACCGTGGTGGCCGTCACCCCGTCGGGGCGGATCTCCTGCGCGACGCAGCGCACCCACGTGTCGAACGCCGCCTTCGAGGCGAGGTACGCCGACCAGGCGGGCGCGATCGGCATGCCGTACACGCCCCAGGTCGACGTGTTCACCAGGTGGCCGGAACCGCGCTCGCGCATCGCCGGCAGCAGCGGCAGCGTGAGGCGGACCGGTGCGAGGTAGTTGATGTCGATCGTGCGCTGGAAGTCGTGGAACCGGTCGGCCGAGGCGGCGATCGAGCGGTGGATCGACTTGCCGGCGTTGTTGACGACGACGTCCGGCGCGCCGTGCTCGGCGAGGACGCGGTCGGCCAGCGCGCCGACGGCGTCGAAGTCGGTGAGGTCACACGGCAGCGCGACGGCGCGCCCGTCGTCCGCGGTCCCGTTGAGGTCGGCGACCAGTTCGTCCAGGCGCTCGGCGGTCCGCGCGACGAGCAGGGCGGTGGCGCCCGCGCCGACCAGCCGGCGGGCGGTCGCCTCGCCGATGCCGTACGACGCGCCGGTCAGCAGTACGGTGCGGCCGGCGACGGCGTCGCGGAGGTCGTCGTCGCTGACCCGCACGTGGCCGTGGGTGGCCAGGCGGGCGAGCCGGTCGGGGAGGCCGGCGAGGGA
>SYBY01000406.1 GCA_005788585.1 Actinomycetota bacterium
GCTCGTGAAGGTCGTCCACCGCCTGGCCGAGGACGGCCGCGTCAAGATCCGCAACGTGCGCCGCGAGGTCATGCACGACCTGCGCGAGCTCAAGGACGCCGGGGACGTCGGCGCCGACGACGAGCATCGCGCGGAGGGTGATCTGCAGAAGCTCACCGACGCCAAGGTCGGGGAGGTCGACGCGGTGCTGAAGGCCAAGGAAGAAGAGATCCTCGAGGTCTGAATGTCTTCCGCGGCGCGCTACGTCGCGATCATCACCGACGGCAACGGGCGGTGGGCGCAGCAACGCGGCCTGCCGCACAACGACGGGCACGAGGCCGGTGCGGACACCGTGAAGGCGCGCCTGCGCGATGCGGTGGAGTTCGGCATCGAGGAGCTCACCGTGTACTCGTTCTCCACGGAGAACTGGTCGCGGCCGGTCGAGGAGGTCCAGGGCCTCATGGAGATGTTCAGCCGGCGGATCGAGCACGAGACGCCCGAACTCGATGCCGAAGGCGTCCGCATGCGCTTCATCGGCCGCCGTGAGGGCGTCGCCGACGAGCTGCGCGAGAAGATGGCCTGGGCCGAGGAGACGACGGCGGGCAACAGCCGGATCACGCTGTTCGTCGCGTTCAACTACGGCGGCCGCGCGGAGATCCTCGACGCTGCCGCGCGGTACGACGGAGGCGGGGAGGAGGCGTTCAAGGCGCTGCTCTATGCGCCGGAGATGCACGACCCCGACCTCATCATCCGCACAAGCGGCGAGCAGCGGCTGAGCAACTACCTGATCTGGCAGGGCGCGTACGCCGAGCTCGTCTTCGCCGACGAGCTGTGGCCGGACTACACCCGCGAGGCGTTCCGCGCGTCGCTTGACGCCTACGCCGCCCGCCAGCGCCGGTTCGGCGGCCGCTGATGGCCTCGACCGGCGACCGCCTGGAGGGCCACGGCAGCGAGCTGTGGCAGCGCATCATCGTCGCCGTCCCGGCGCTCGTCGTCGCGGTGTTCCTCATCGACTACGGCGGACTGCCCTTCACGATCCTGCTGATCCTGCTGGGCATCGCGTGTCTGCACGAGCTCTTCCAGATGTTCGACGACGTCGCGCCGGTGCGGCTCGCGGGGTTCGTCGGGATCATCGGGATGCTGCTCGCTGCGTACTTCGGCAGCGACCGCAGCACGTACTACCTCATGATCGCCCTGTGCGCGTCCTTCCCGTTGATCTTCCTCTTCGGGACGCTGCAGATCCGCACCACCGCGCTCGGGTGGTCGGTGACGGTCTTCGGCCTGGTCTGGATCGGCATCGCGCTCGGCCATGCCGTCCTGCTGCGCGAGCTCGAGCACGGCGTGGCGGCGATCATCACGATTCTCGCCGGCGTGTTCATCGGCGACAGCGTCGCCTACAGCGGCGGCAAGGCCTTCGGCCGAACGCCGATGGCGCCCCGCATCTCGCCGAACAAGACCGTCGAGGGGCTCATCCTCGGCATGGGCGGCGCCGTGCTCGCCGTGTGGCTGGCCGGGCTCTACCAGGACTGGATCAGCGGGGTGGACGCGTTGATCCTCGGCGCCTGCGTGGCGGTGGCCGCGCCCCTGGGCGACCTCTTCGAGTCGTACATCAAGCGTCAGGTCGGCACGAAGGACACGGGCCGGCTGTTCGGCGCCCACGGCGGGGCACTGGACCGGCTCGACGCCGTCCTGTTCGCCGCGGTCGTCGGCTACTACGTCTGGATCGCGATTCTCTAGGAGGGCGCGTTCTCGCGACGGATCTTGGGCTTCTTGCCCTTGATCGTGGTGCGGCGCAACGCGGTCACGACGAGGTCGGCGGACGACTCCGGGACCTCGACGAGCGAGAACCGGTCGTGGATCTGGATCGTCCCGATCTGGTTGCCGCGCAGCGGAGACTCGCCCGTGATCGCGCCGACCAGGTCCTGCGGGCGGACGTGTGCGGCGCGGCCCGCGCCGACGAACAGCCGGGTCGTCGGGCCATCCGGGCCCCGGCGGGGCTTGCCGCCGCCGGGCTTGCCGGGCCGGTCGCGCCCCGCGCCGCCGCGTCCCTCCTTGCCGCCGCGCGAGGACGGTGGGGGCGGCTGAGGGATGTCCTCCTCGTCCGCGGTCGATCCGCTCGCGTCGTGCGCGAGCTTGACCGCCGCCAGGGCGACGTCCATGAGGTCGAACTCCTCGGCCAGCCCCTCCACGACGACGCGCATGGGCGCAAGATCGTCCTCGAGGATGGACTCGTGCAGCGCGGCGCGGGTCAGCTCGAGCCGGCGCGCGCGCAGGTCGGCGACCGTGGGGACCTGCTCGAGGGAGATCTTCTGCTTCGTCAGGCGCTCGATGGCCTTGAGCATGCGGTGCTCGCGCGGCTGCGCGAACGTGATCGCAACGCCCTCGCGCCCGGCGCGCCCCACGCGCCCGATCCGGTGGACGTACGCCTCCGCGGCGGCCGGCACGTCGTAGTTGACGACGTGGGTGAGGCTGTCGACGTCGAGCCCGCGCGCCGCGACGTCGGTGGCGACGACCAGCTCGGTGGCGCCGCTCTTCAGCCGTTCGACGACCTTGCTGCGCTGCGCCTGGTCGATCCCGCCGTGCAGCGCCTCGGCGCGGTAGCCGCGGCCGTTCAGCGTGACGGTGACCTCGTCGACCTCGGCGCGCGTGCGGCAGAAGACGATGGCCGCGGTGGGCTCCTCGAGGTCGAGGACGCGGGTGAGCGTCGCCGGCTTGTGGGACCGGTTGACGATGTAGGCGGTCTGGCGGACCTTCGGCGCCTCGCCGGCGCGCGCCTCCTCACGCGCCAGTTCGATGCGGACCGGGTCGGTCAGATGGCGCTTGGCGAGCGTGACGATGCGCTTGGGCATCGTGGCCGAGAACAGCACCGTCTGGTGCCCCTCGCGGACCCCGCCGAGGATCGACTCGATGTCCTCGGCGAAGCCCATGTCGAGCATCTCATCGGCCTCGTCGAGGACGCCGACGTCGAGCGAGGCCAGCGACAGCGACCCGCGCGCGATGTGGTCCAGCGCCCGGCCGGGTGTGGCGACGACGATGTCGACGCCGCGCTGCAGCGCCTTGAGCTGGCGGAAGATCGGCTGGCCGCCGTAGACGGGCAGGACACGGGCGCCCAGCTCGCGGCCGTACTTGTGCATGGCCTCGGAGACCTGCATCGCCAGCTCACGGGTGGGGACGAGGACCAGGCCGCGCGGCGCCTTCTGCGCACCGCCCTCGGAGCCCAGGCGCTGCAGCATCGGCAGGGCGAACGCCGCGGTCTTGCCGGGGCCCGTCGCCGCCTGGCCGAGCAGGTCACGCCCCGCGACCAGCGGTGCGATCGACTCGCGCTGGATCGGCGTCGGCTCCTCGTAGCCCAGGCTCGTGAGCGCGCGCAGGAGCTCGGGCCGGAGGTCGAGGTCGGCGAAGGTGGTCGGGGTCTCGGCAGAATCAGACAAGGCCCATCACAGTAGGGCGCACGCGGTGCTTAGGGACCGCTGAGCCCGCCCTGCTTCAATGACTCGTCGTGTCCCGCCGCCTGCTCATCCTGGGTTCGACCGGTTCCATCGGCACCCAGGCCCTCGACATCGTGCAGCGCTCCGACGAACTCGAGCTCGTCGGGCTCAGTGCCGAGCGCTCCTGGGAGCAGCTCGTCGAGCAGGCGCGGGCGTTCGGCGTGGACCGCATCGCGCTCGCGGACGCCGACGCCGGCGCGCGTGCGTCCGAGGCGTGGACCGACGGCGAGGTGCTCGTCGGCGCCGAGGGGCTCGTGCAGATGGTGCTGGAGTCCGGCGCGGACCTCGTGCTCAACGCGCTCGTGGGGTCGGCCGGGCTGGGCCCGACCGTCGCCACCCTTGGGGAGGGCATCGATCTGGCGCTGGCGAACAAGGAATCGCTGGTGGTCGGCGGCGAACTCGTCATGCAGCTCGCCGAGGCGACGGGCGCCCAGCTCATCCCCGTCGACAGCGAGCACAGCGCGCTGCACCAGCTCATCGCGGGCGAGCGCGCCGGAGCGGTCGACCAGCTCGTGCTCACCGCCTCCGGAGGGCCGTTCCGCGGTCGCTCACGGGCCGACCTGGAGGGCGTGACGGTCGAGCAGGCGCTGCAGCACCCGACCTGGGCGATGGGCGGCAAGATCACGATCGACTCGGCCACCCTCATGAACAAGGGCCTCGAGATCATCGAGGCGCACCACCTCTTCGGGACCCCGTACGACGACATCGACGTCGTCGTCCACCCGCAGTCAATCGTCCACTCGCTCATCCACCTCTGCGACGGCGCGTCGCTCGCGCACCTCGGCTACCCCGACATGCGGGTGCCGATCAGCTACGCGCTGCATCACCCCGACCGCGTCGACGTGCCGATCCGCCGGCTGGACCTCGCCGAGCTGGGAAGCCTGACCTTCGAGGCGCCGGACCCTGAGGCGTTCCCCTGCCTGCGCCTCGCCTACGCCGCCGGGCGCGCGGGAGGCACGGCGCCCTGCGTCCTCAACGCCGCCAACGAGGTCGCCGTCCACGCGTTCCTGCAGGGGCGCCTGTCGTTCCTCGGGATCGCGGCGGTGGTCGAGGACACGCTCGGCCGGCTGGACGCCCGGCCCGTCCGCGCGTTCGAGTCCCTGTACGAGGCCGACCGCGAGGCGCGCGAGGTCGCGACGGAGCTCATCGCCGACGGAGTGGCCGCCACGTGAGCTGGGTCCTGGCGTTCCTCGGGTTCGCCCTGCTGATCATCCTGCACGAGTTCGGCCACTTCGCCGCGGCCAAGTGGGTCGGCATGCGGGTGGAGCGCTTCGCGCTGTTCTTCCCGCCGCTCATCGCGCGCAAGCAGCGCGGGGAGACCGAGTACGCGATCGGGGCGATCCCGCTCGGCGGCTACGTGAAGATCACCGGCATGAACCCGGAGGAGGAGATCGACGAGGACGTCGTCGATCGCGCCTACTACCGGCAGCCGGTATGGAAGCGCGTGTTCGTCATCTCGGCGGGCCCTGCGGTGAACCTCGTGCTCGCGTTCGTGATCCTGTGGGGGATCTTCGTCGTCGAGGGCCGGTTCCTGGCCACGCCGACCATCGAGGCCGTCAACAGTGGCTCGCCGGCTGTGGCGGTGCTCGAGCCGGGCGATCGCATCGTCTCGGTCGACGGCGTCCCGGGCTACACCCCGGGGGCGACCGCCGAGCAGCTGCAGGAGCGCACCGCCGACGTGCGGGACGCCATCAGCGGCGACCGGACGTGCTCGACGGCGCCGCGGCAGGACTGCGAGGCCACCACCCCGGTGGTCATCGTCTACGAGCGTGACGGCCAGCAGCGCACCGCGGAGATCACGCCGCGGTTCGACGCGAACCTCGACCGGTTCCTGCTCGGCTTCGGGTTCGGCAGCGAGCGCGACGACGTCGGGCCGGTGCAGGCGGCGAGCCTCAGCGTCACCGGCATGTGGACCGTCACGCGGCTGACGGTGGAGAACATCGTCAAGCTCTTCTACGACAGCGAGGCGCGCGACCAGGTCTCGGGTGTCGTCGGCTCGTATGAGGCGACGCGGCAGTCGTTCGAGTTCGACACGGTGCAGGCGCTGCAGATCCTCGCGCTCATCTCCCTGTCGCTGGGCGTCATCAACCTGTTCCCGTTCCTCCCGCTCGATGGCGGCCACATCTTCTGGGCCCTGGCCGAGAAGGTCCGCGGCCGGCCGATCTCGATCGGCGTGATGGAGCGCGCGAGCATGGTCGGGATCCTGCTCGTCGGGTTCCTGTTCATCATCGGGCTGACGAACGACGTGGGCCGGATCACCAGCGGCGAGGGCTTCGGCGTCCGCTGACGCCGGGCCTCACGAGTACTTGATCGCGACCGTGAGCTGGTCGTGGCGGGTCATCGTCGACGCCGCGGACCAGTAGTACAGGCGGAGGAAGAGGCCGTTGACCTCGGTCGCGGTGTCCACGCCGGTGAGGACGACCGTCTGCGTGCTGTCCGACCCCGTGGTGCTCGAGCATGCCAACGGGGAACCCGAGCTGCCGTGCGTGCTGATGGCCGACGCGCCCTGCCACGCTTCGACGAAGTAGCACGTGGTGTTGGCGGCGAGGGGCCGCCACGCGTGGTTGAGCGTGACCTTACGGATGGTGGCGCCGGACGGCACCGAGTCCTGCGGGATGACGAAGTCGATGTACCGGCCTGCGTTGTAGCTCGTGGTCGTCCAGTTGGCGTTGCCGTACAGGCACGCGGAGTCGGCGGACGTCAGCAGGCCCCACGGGCCCTCCGAGCCGGTGCCCGTCTGGCTGGCCTGACACATGCCCCCCGCGCCGCCGTTGGAGGCGTTCTCGTCGGTCACGTCCACGAAGGCGTCGGGGTACAGGACGACGGTGCCCTGCGTGGTGGTGATCGTCAGGTTGACCTTGTCGACGATCCAGTCGTCACCGCCGGAGCTGTCGGTGAACCAGCCGTTGAGCCGGATCCGGGCGTCGTTGACCTTGTCGGTCGTGTTCAGCCAGCTCGTGAGCGCGACGTTGATGTTGACGGTGCTCGTCGAGCTCGTGCACTGCTGCGCGCTGGTGCCGAGGCTCGTGTCGCCGGTGACCTGGCGCACGTTGGCCTTGAAGCACGCGCTGTCGGAGCTGTCGGTGCCGTGGTAGCCGACGTTCAACTGGGCGCTGGAGACCGCCAGGCCCGGCTTCATGTGGGCGCCGAAGTCGAAGCGCGCGTAGCGGTTGGTGTTCTCCGAGGTGTGGCTGTCGGTGAAGGTGTACTTACGGTTGTCGCTGAACGCCCAGATCGGCGAGCGGTCGGTGTTCGCGCCGCTGGAGTAGTCGTTGATGTCCCACGCCGATGTCGTGATGGTCGTCGGGAACGTCGTCGCGGAGACGATGGAGTTGCCGGGGTTCTCGGTGGTCGCCGTGAACGCGGCATGCGCGCCGCCGACGCCCGCGAGGATGAGCCCGGCGGCCAGCAGGGTCAGCAGTGCGCGGCGCGGGGTCATGCGTCGTCCCTCCTGCGCAGGCGCCGCAGCTCCATGGCGGCGAGCAGCGCGCCCGGGACGGCGACGAGCAGGAGCCACCCGGCGGGCGATGCCGCGAAGCGCGTGGCGATGCCGAGCTTGGGCACGACCCAGCGCACCCGGCCGACGGAACCGTCGGCGGGGACGGCCCAGCGCTCGGAGACCGGGTTGGCGTCGCCGCGGGTGACGAACGAGACCTGCCCGCCGTCGCGGGTCACGCGCTGCGCGCGGTGCACGATCGTGCGCCCGTCCCGAGGTGCCGGGAAGGCGACGACGTCGCCGGCCCGGGCGGCTGCCGGGTCGATGCGCTCGATGAGGACGAGGTCGCCGGCCCGGAAGGTGGGGGCCATGCTGTCGGACAGGACGGTGAACGCACCGCCGCCGTGGACGGCGAGCCACGCGACGACGGCCGCGAGGGCGATGGCGGCGCCCGCTGCGGCGCCTGCGAGGGCACGGCGGCCACCGCGCGGCGACTGCGAGAGGCGAACGGGGAGCGTGACGGCGGCCATCAGCGCACGACCTCGCTTCGCAGGTCGAGCCGGGCGTCGGCTTCGCGTCCGGCGAGGCCGGCGCCGGGACGCGACGTGGGCGACACCACGATGTCGAGGCGCCGCCGCTCGAGTGGGCGCAGGACGATCGACGCCTGCAGCCAGCCGGCGCGGCTGCGCAGGAGCTGGGTGCCCAGCGGCGTCGCGCCTGCGCGCATGCTGACGGACAGGAGGCCGTCGAGCTCGTTGCCGACCGGCGTGACCCGGGCCCGGATGCGCAGGACGCGGGCGGTCTGGTTGACGATCGTCACCGCGCCACGGCGATCGGGGCCGCCTGCGCGCAGGTCAGCGGTTCGCAGGACGGTGCCAGCCGGCCGCACCGCGACTTCGCCGGTGGACTGCGCGGTCACGTGCAGGGCCCCGGCGGGCGGCGTAGGCGCCGCGTCGACCCGAAGGGCGGGGAGGACGAGCAGCACGACCACGGCGCCGAGGACGGCGCCGGCGAGCCACGGTGCGCGGTCGCGGGCGATCACGCCTCCTCCGTCTGCCACGTGAAGCTGTGGGTCCCGGTGTTCCTGGCGGCAGCCGCGGGGTCGTCGACGATCTCGACCCGGACGCGATAGGTCCGCGCGTTGTTCGTCGACCACGTCGGGTTGTCGAGGCCGTTGGTCAGCGCCAGCCCGCTGCCGTAGGACGCCGGGAAGGCGGACAGCGTGCCGTTGTAGATCGTGCTGCCGGCACTGAAGTCGCCGCAGGCGGGGTCGTCGCCGGTGCCCTTGTTGATGTCCAGGGTCACGTAGGGGCCGAGCGTGCCGCTCAGGCTGCCGCGGTACATCTTCAGCGTGGCGCCGAGCGAGCCGGTGTACGTCACCTTGATGCAGCGCTCGCTGGGTTCCTCCGGAATGACGTCGGTGAGGTCGTAGAGCGCGGTGCCGGTGTCGTTGTCGGCGACGGTCACCGTGCCGAGCGAGAACGAGCTCGACGGGTTCTGCGTCGAGGCGCTGAACGCGCCGAAGACCCCGTAGCCCGAGCAGGCGGCGAAGACCCCGGCGAGCATGATGCTCGTCAGGGCAGCGCGGGTGGGTCGTGCGGGCGCACGCATGCGAGTGCCATCGGCGAAACGGCGCGGTACCACCGGGTCTGGGCGGCGCGCGTGGACGATGAGCCGAGAGTCCTGGCGCGTTGCCGCTCGCGAAGGACCCTCAGCGCAGCAGGTGGTGCGGCCCCACGGCGGCCGGTGCCGGCGCGCCGAGCAGCGTCAGTGCGAGCCGGACCTCCTCGCGCAGGAGCTCGAGCACGTGCGCGGCGCCGTCAGCGCCGTCGACGGTCAGCCCCCAGAGCATCGGACGGCCGACGAGCACGGCCTGCGCTCCGAGGGCGAGCGCGACGAGGACGTCGGTGCCGCGCCGGACGCCGCCGTCCATCAGCACGAGCGCCTCGCCGCCGATCTCCGCGGCGACGGCGGGGAGGAGGTCGATGGTGGCCGGGACGCCGTCGAGCTGGCGCCCGCCGTGGGTGGAGACGATGACGCCCGCGGCGCCGTGCTCGATGGCCCGCCGGGCGTCGTCTGCGGCGTGGACGCCCTTGAGGATGACGGGCACCGGGCTCTCGTCGACGAGCTGCTCGAGGTCGCGCCAGGTGAGCGTCGGGTCGACCAGCTCGAAGAACTCGGCGGGCGTCGGGCACCGGGGCGCGCCTACGGCGGCGCGGACCGCGGGCATGTCGACATCGGCCGGCACGGAGAACCCGGTGCGCAGGTCCCGCTCGCGCCGTCCGGCTCGTGGCGCGTCGACGGTGAGGACGATCGCCTCGAACCCGCTCGCGACCGCCTCGTCGAGCAGCGCCCGGCTCACCCCGCGGTCCTTCAGGACGTAGAGCTGGAACCACCGGCGGCCGTCGGGCACTGCGGCCGCGACCTCGGATGGCCGCGTCGTGGCCAGCGAGGACAGGCAGAAGACGGTGCCGGCCTGCGCCGCCGCGCGCGCCATGCCCGGTTCGGCGTCGGCGTGCGCCATGCCGTGGAGCGCGGTCGGTGCGACGAGCACCGGCAGCGCCACGTCGGTGCCCAGGATCGTCGTGCTCGTCCGCACGTCGCCGACGTCGACGAGGACGCGGGGCAGGAGACGCTGCCGGGCGAAGGCCGCGACGTTGTCGCGGAGCGTGCGTTCGTCGGCGGCGCCTCCGGCGTAGTAGCCGAGCAGCCCGGCCTCGAGCCGTTCGGCCGCGAGGCGCTCGTAGTCGGCGACGTTGACCGGGGCCGTCATGCCGGCGAGTCTGCCTGAACCGCCCGCACGGCGATCCAGCTCTTCACGAGCCCGCCGAGGCGTTCGGCGACGATCTTGCCGTCGAACAGCGCGGCCAGCTCATCGCGGCGCAGCAGGGAGATGTCCTCCCAGTCCCCGGCGGCGCCCAGGCGCCAGTACGGGCGTCGCAGACCGGCGGGCAGCCAGTGCGCGGCGGGCAGCAGCGCGTGGGGCTCGACCGGGAACGAGAACGCGGGCGTCTGGACGTAGAACCCGCGCGCCACCCGCTGGACCTCGGCGGCGAACGCCGCGCGGCGGGCGGGATCCAGGTGCTCGATCACCGAGGACGAATAGGCCAGGTCGAACGCGGCGTCGTCGAACGGCAGCCGGTCGGTCGCGTCCGCGCGCACGAAGGGGCCGGGGTAGTCCGGGCGCTCCACGACGTCCACGCCGGTGATGTCCAGTCCCGGTTCCAGGGCCCGCAGTCCCAGCGTCCCGCAGCCGATGTCGACGATGCGCGTCGCCGCGGTGACGCCGGTGGCAGTGAAGAACCGCTCGTGGCGCCGCGCGCGGGCCCGTGTGGCCACGGGGTCGGCGATCCGGGCCAGCGGACCGCGTGCCGTGCCGTAGACGTTCACGTCCCGTGAACCCGCGGGGGCAGGGGGTTCGTAGACTCTGTGCACATGGCCAGCACGCGACAGATCATGGTAGGCGGCGTTCCGATCGGCGGCGGCGCGCCTGTCGCCGTGCAGACGATGACCAAGACGGAGACCGCGAACCTCCAGGCGACGATGGCGCAGATCCATCGCGTGGCGGAGGCGGGAGCGGACATCGTCCGCGTCGCCGTGCCGCGGGAGCAGGACGCCGAGGCGCTCAAGACGATCGTCGCGGAGTCCCCGATTCCGATCATCGCCGACATCCACTTCAACCACACGCTGGCGATCAAGGCGATCGAGGCGGGTGCGCACTGCGTGCGGCTGAACCCGGGCAACATCGGCGGGCCTGAGAAGGTCGCCGAGGTCGTCGCGGCCGCGAACAAGGCCGGCACGCCGATGCGGATCGGGGTCAACAGCGGCTCGCTGCCCAAGCACCTGCGCGAGCTCGAGTTCGAGAACCCCGTGGAGGCGCTGGTCACCGCCGCGGTCGAGTTCGTGGAGCTCATGGAGCGCCTGGACTTCACGAACTTCAAGGTGTCGATGAAGTCGACGAGCGTCCCGAACACGATCGCGTCGAATCGCCTGCTGTCCGAGCGCATCCCGTACCCGCTGCACCTCGGGATCACCGAGGCCGGGACGAAGTGGTCGGGCTCGCTGAAATCGGCGGTCGGCCTGGGCACGCTCCTGGCCGACGGCGTCGGCGACACGATCCGCATCAGCCTCTCGACCTTCCACGCGGAGGAGGAGGTCACGGTCGGCTGGGAGATCCTCAAGGCCCTGAAGCTGCGCGAGCGCGGGCCCGTGCTCATCGCCTGCCCCACGTGCGGCCGGCTGCAGTTCGACATGGACTCCGTGGTCATGGAGGTCGAGCGCCGGCTGGAGGCCTACGACGACCCGATCGAGGTCTCCATCCTGGGCTGTGCCGTCAACGGCATCGGCGAGGCGCGCCACGCCGACTTCGGCATCACCGGCGCGAAGGACGCCGGCATGATCTTCTCGAAGGGCGAGCCGCTGAAGAAGGTCCCGACCGACCGGCTCGTCGACGAGCTGTTCGCCGAGATCGATCGCTACTACGCGTCGGGCAAGCAGGTCGTCCGCGACGAGGCCGCGGCGGCTGAGGCCGTGAAGTGGCTCGCCGAGAACGAGGACACGAGCGCGATGACGCCCGAGCGCCTCGCCGCCATGGAGGCCGCCGCGAACGAGGCCGCGGGCGGGGGAGACGCACTGCTCGTCGACGAGGCGGCGTCCCCGACGGACGGCCGCCGCTTCACGCGGACGTAGGGCGCAAGAGCGAGCGCAGCGAGTTCGTCCACTGGAATCACGCGCCTAGCGCGCGGATTCCACCAACTCTGCCTCGACCCGGACCAGGCGTGCGGCGACGCCGGCGCCCCTGAGGGCCGCCCGGGCGACCGGGACGATCGCCGCGACCGCCGCGTGCGGGTCGAGCGCTTCAAGCGCCAGGACGACGTCGAGGTGCCCGCGATCGCCCCACCAGCCGACCACGGGGCCGAACGCCGGGGCCTGTTCCTGCAGGACATCCAGGACGGCGCTCGCCGGGAGGGGGCGAGGCGGCACGCCATCGAAGCCGAGGATGATCCGGTGTTCTTCCAGCTTCACGTGTCGGGCTGTCCGTAGCGGCACACCAACGCCCTGACGTTGCCGGCCGTCCTGCGATGCGCCGACGCGACGCCGGTCAGCACCAGGTTGCCTCCGTGCGGTGAACGCAGCAGCAGATGGCCGTCGCCGGACATCTCCATATGCCATCCGGATGTACGGGCCTCTTCGGCCGCGCTCCAGAGTTCGCGCTTGCTGTCGTCCGTCATTGGGAGAAGGTCATACCGCTCCGGGAGGACTGACCGCACGTTCGAGGTGAAGTTCGGGAGCTTCCGTGCCGACTCGGGGTCGAAACCTGTGCAGAACCTCCATCGCAACCTGAAAAGAAGTGTGTCGCGATGTCCCGTGATGGCGTGGCGGCGCCCTCGGGGGACCAGGCCGTGGGCGCCGGCACAGCAGGTCAGCTCGCGGCGGCGAAGCGCTCCGCGACCTTGTTCCAGTCCACGACGTTCCAGAACGCCTTGAGGTACTCGGGACGGCGGTTCTGGTACTTCAGGTAGTAGGCGTGCTCCCAGACGTCGGTGCCCAGCAGCGGCGTCTTGCCCTCGCTGATCGGCGAGTCCTGGTTGGGGGTGCTCGTGATGGCGAGCGACCCACCGTCGAGCACGAGCCAGGCCCAGCCCGAGCCGAAGCGGGCGACACCCGCGGCCTCGAACTGCTCCTTGAAGGCGTCGAAGCTGCCGAACGCCGCGTCGATCGCGGCGGCGAGGTCACCGGACGGGGCGCCGCCGCCATCCGGGCTCATCGACTCCCAGAACAGCGTGTGGTTGTAGTGGCCGCCCGCGTTGTTGCGGACCGGGCCCTGCTTGTCGGCGGGGAGGCTGTCAAGCGCCTTCAGGACGCTCTCGACATCGGTGCCGGCGTGCTCGGTGCCCTCGAGCGCGGCGTTCGCCTTGTCGACGTAGGCCTGGTGGTGCTTGTCGTGATGCAGCTTCATCGTCGCCTCGTCGATGTGCGGCTCGAGCGCGTCGTAGGCGTAGGGGAGCGGCGGAACCTCGAAAGCCATGGACAATCCTCCGGAGGGA